>JAKFUJ010000205.1 GCA_021732805.1 Betaproteobacteria bacterium
GCAGAATCAGGTATTGCCGCAGCCAGGTCAGAAACGCGTTGAACAACAGGAACATCGCCAGACCAACAGCGATTGCGACCAGCGTGCTCTGCGTCTGGTGAACCACCACCTTGTCGATGATCACCTGCGTGAACAATGGCGTGGTCAGCCCCACCAGTTGCAGCACCAGCGAACCGAACAGAACATCACGCCACACCGGCTTGTGTTTCAGCAATTCCGGGATAAACCAGCGAAAACCGAATTTTTCGGATTCGCGCGACCACAGTTCGTCATCCGGGGTCACAGCGACCGCCTCATGCGAAACCAGCAACACGGCTGGTTCGAAGCGGTTCGAAAATTCCGCGACCGGCATCGTCTCGGCAGAATTGCCCGGCGCACGAAAATACAACAAGCGCTCTTCGTCTGCTTTGATTATCAGTGCAAGCCGTGCCGTTTCCAACCCGGTTCCCTGCGCATCACCCGGAGGCTTTTCAATGCCCCCGGATCTGAACAGCGCCACCAGCGGGAATGTCAGCGCCGACAGTTTTCGCTCATCGGTATCGCAGCGCCCGACCTTGAACCCCAGCGCTGTTGCAGCCTCGGTAAAGGTGACTTCCGTATGCGGCGGCGGATAACGCTGGGCGACCAGCGTCGGATCAAACGGAATACGATTGACCTGACACAGACTTCCCAGCATCCATACCAGATCCTGCACCAGCCACGGTCGATCCACAGGGCCCCCTGTGCAGCTTATTGCCTGTTTTAATTTTGATTACTTTGTGAATACTTTGGTATTTCTGCTTTCGTCAGCTCATTACATCACGCACTCAGCGCAGCGACAATCCGTTCACGGGTGAACGGCATGTCGCGCAGCCGCACGTTCAATGCATTGTAAATGGCGTTGGCAATCGCCGCCGACACAGGGCCCTGGGTGCCTTCCCCTGCGCCCACCGGCGGCGCTTGCGGCCGGTTGATCAGCGCGACCTCGACCTCCGGCGCCTCGACAAAAGTCAGAATCGGATAATCCTCCCAAGTGCGGGTGGTCACTCCCTGTCGATCGAAATCGACGCGTTCTTTCAGGGTCCAGCTCACGCTCTGGATGATACCGCCCTCAATCTGGTTGATGACGCCGTCGGGATTGATCGCCTGGCCCACGTCCACCGCACACCAGATGCGCTCGACACGCACCGTTTCTTCGACTTTTACTTCCGCGATTATCGCCATGTACGCCGCCAGATTCTTGTAGCGCGCAAAACCGATGCCGCGGCCACGTTCGCCGTCGCCCTTTTCACCCGATTGCCATTTGGCCATCTGCGCAACTTTCTCAATGACGGCTTTGGCCCGCGCGTCTTGCAGATGACGCAGCCGGAATTCCACCGGATCGGCGGCTGCCGCTTCCGCCAGTTCATCGATGAACGATTCGATGGCAAAGGCATTGGCATGACCACCCAGCGAACGCAGCGCCGACGCGCGTATCGGTGATTCGCGGATCAGGTGATTGGTGACTTTCTGGTTGGGAAACTCGTACAGCGGAATCGCGTTGCGGTGGCTGCCGCCGCCGGGTAATGGCGGATTGCCGGGCTTCGCTGCCGGCAGCGGTTTTTCCAGATGCCATGCCGCCGTCAGATTGACGCCGCCACGGCCACCGGGCCGCGTGCTGTGGGCGTGACTCCATAATTCGTGCCCCCAGTTGACGATGTTGCCGTTGTCATCCAGCGCGGCATTCAGCCGCATCACCATCGCCGAACCGAACGGCTCCCACGCGAATTCATCCTCACGCATCCATTGCACGCGCACCGGTTTCCCGGGCACCGCGCACGCCAGCAGCGCCGCATCGAGCGTGACATCATCGGCGGCGTTGTGGCCATAACAGCCCGCGCCCTCGGCGTGGGTGATGATGATGTCGGTTTCCGCGATGCCCAGCGCCTGCGCCATGTCGCCGCGCAATGGATAAATGCCCTGGCTGTGGGTCCAGATATGCAGTTTGCCGCCGTCCTGCTGCGCAATCGCACACGACGGCGCCAGCGAGGCATGGGCGATGTACGGTTTGGTGTATTCAGCGCTGAATTGCTGCTCACCCGTAGTTGCCGCATCACCTTTTTCACTGATGACTTCGCTTTCCGCCGGCAGGGTCAACAAGCGCCGCGGATCATTGTCGGGCAGCGGCTCGCCGGCATCCCACTGCGCGATGCGCGCCAGCCGCCGCTCGGCGCGTATCGCCTGCTCTTCGCGCTGCGCGACAACGCCGAGAAAGCTGCCGTTGCGCACCACGGCAACGACGCCCGGCATCTGCTCCACTTCTTTGAGATCAATACTTTTCAGCCGCGCCCGCGGTCCCGGCGGACGGCTGATGCGTCCATGCAGCATGCCGGGCAGCGCCATGTCCTGCACATAGGCAGCCTTGCCGGTGATCTTGCCCAGGATATCGACACGCCGCAGCGAAGTACCGACCACCACATGCTCCGCCGGCAGTTTGGCGACGGCATCCAATGTCGCTTCGCGCGCCAACAGATCCGCCGTGGCCAGCTCCCAATAGGTCACTGACCCGCCGCTGCGCGCGCTGACCACACCATCGCTGACGCTGAGATTTTCCAGCGTCACACCGAGTTTTTGCGCTGCCTGCTCCAGCAGCAGGCTGCGCACTTCCGCTGCGACATGGCGCAACGCCAGCCCGCTTTCCTGGATCGAGCGGCTGCCGGAAGTGATGCCTTCATCAGGACTGAACGCGGTGGTCGCCGGCGCCAAACGGATGCGCATCACATCGATGTCGAGTTCCTCCGCCACCATCTGCACCAGCGCTGTCAGGATGCCCTGGCCGATCTCGACCTTGCCGGGGGTGACCGTCACCGTGCCGTCGTTGTTGATGCACAACCAGCGCTCGAGACGGCGATTGGTTTCAAGACTGCCTGGCAGCGTGCGCGCAACGGGTTCTTTGGTCTGCGCCATGATCAGGCCTTTCGCATTTCTTCAGCCGCCCGCTTGATCGCGCGCAATATGCGGCCGTGAGTGCCGCAGCGACACAGATTGCGTTCCAGCGCCTTGCGGATATCCGTGTCAGTCGGGTTCCTGTTGACGTCAAGCAGCGCTTTTGCCGCCATCAGGATGCCGCTGGCGCAATAGCCGCATTGCGCGGCCTGCTCGGCAATGAACGCGCGCTGCAAGGGATGCAGATCATCACCAGCGGCCAGCGCTTCCACCGTGGTGATGTTTTTGCCGACTGCGGCTGACACCGGCACATCACAGGACTGCACCGGTTTGCCGTCGATGATCACGGTGCAGGTGCCGCACATGCCGAGGCCGCAGCCATAACGGGTGCCCACCAGTCCGAGATCGTTGCGCAATGCGTAGAGCAGCGGGGTCTCGGCATCCGCCTCCACCGTGCGTGCGCGACCGTTGACTTGCAATGTCAGAGCCATATTAAATTATTTAATAAAATCAATTAGTTATAATTTTTCCGGCTTGCTGTCTGCCAGCGCCGGGCCTATACTGCCGTTCCCTCATCAGCACCTGCCGCCGCGCATGAACGACAGCTCCGAAACCGACGCCATCGAAGCGCGTATCACCGAATTAAAACTCGAACATCGTGATCTCGACGATGTGATCACGCGCTTGATGCAGACACCGGTGCAGGATCAGTTGCAGTTGCAACGGCTGAAAAAACGCAAGCTGCTGGTCAAGGACCAGATCGCGATCCTTGAACGGCAACTGACCCCGGACATCTCCGCCTGATCACCGACCCGCGGCACTGCACCGTGCAGCGTGCCAGGCCAGCCACACCAAAAAAAACCCCAGCAGCACGAACCACAGCAGCGACCAGCCGGCGATGGTCAGGCCGAGAAATTTCCATCCTGCCTCCGCGCATTCTCCGGATCCGGACAATACCTTTTCCAGCATGCGCATCAGCGGAAACTGCTCCATCATGTAAGCCAGTCCCGGACCGCAGGCCGGCACCTGGTCGGCAGGCAGATTCTGCAGCCAGACATGGCGCGACGCCAGACCAATGCCGGCCAATGCGCAAATACCGCCGAGCACGGCATAAACAATGGCGCCGGTTTTCCGCGGCCCATGCAGCGCCGCAACCAGAAACACCAGCCCCAGCGCAATGAACGCCACGCGCTGGAAAATACACAACGGGCATGGATCCTGGCCGTCGACATACTGCAGATACAAACCAAAACCGAGCAGTGATGCGCAAATTGCGGCGCCGGCGATATAACCAAGTCGAGTGTTCATGATGCTCTAAACATAAGCCAGCAAACGGCCGCACGCCAGTACGCCGGCCCAGATGATCAATGACAGCAAGGCATGCAGTTTGGCTGCAACCGGTGTCGCGACGCCGCTGTCCCAGGCTGCAGCGCCGCGAAACACCCCCGCGTGAAATACTGCCGCATTGATGCCGGCGCAAAACAGCAGCGACATTTTGACGATAAACGCCGTGTTGCTGATGAAATCGCCGGCATGGGCGATGAACATCATCAGGCCGCTGGGTACGATCAGCAACAGCGCGCCGATGCTCCACGGCAGCACATGACGCGCCAGCAAACGCACCGGCAGCGCCTTCGACAAACCGAGCAGACGCAGATCGAACACGATGATCGAACCGACCAGCGTCACAAAACCGGTGATATGGACGATTTCGACAATCGGATACAGCCACAGGTCGTGGCGCATCGCCATCGCCAGCGGCAGACCCTCGATGGCGGCCAGCGGGGCGCCGGGATCGATCATCGGAAAAACCTTTCAGCCTCAGAGGCCAAGATCACAGAGGAAACCCGGCAAACCCCGAGCCCCTGATTTTCGGGAAGCGTGACAAAGCAGGTTTTGCAGTTCTGTGTGCACTCTGTGTCCTGTGGCTTGCTCTTGAATTGCCGTTACCGCAACTCGACCGTCTTGGCGCCGACGATGATGCGCTCCGCGCGCATTTCTTCGGGCTTGCTGCGGTTCTGATAACCCACCACCGTTACGGTCATGCCTTTTTTCAACTCTTCAGGCGACAGGCCGCGCGCGTTCATGCGCGACGGCGGCGCAAGCACTGCGAGCCAGGTCTTGCCCGGCGTGGCCAGTCTGATATGGCCGTGGGGATGCTCGTAACCGGACTCGGCGATGGTGCCGGTCAGCTTCAGTTCCTTGCTGCTGTCATATTCGCTCCAGCCGTGGTGGGCTAATACCGGGAGGCTGAATACGGCAACCAGCACCATCAGCAAACTTCGGATTTTTGACATGTCTGATCTCCTGAAAAACGTTGCGTACCATTCCGGCGCGCTACTTTATACTTATTCCAATATGCGAGTCACGCGCAGCATCGTCATTGACGAAACCGAATTGGTTGAGCGGTTCATCCACGCTTCCGGCCCCGGCGGCCAGAATGTGAACAAGGTCGCCACCGCAGTCGAATTGCGCTTCAATGTACAGCATAGCCGCGCATTTTCTGACAGTGTGCGTGAGCGTCTGGTTGCACTGGCCGGAAAAAAATTATCCGGCGACGGCATACTGGTCATCGCCGCGCAACGCTTCCGCAGCCAGGCGCGCAACCGCGCAGACGCGCGTGCGCGGCTGGCAGCGCTGATCGAAGCCGCAGCCCAGCCACCGAAAGTGCGCCGCGCCACCCGGCCGTCGCGCGCCGCGAAACAGCGCCGGCTCGACGACAAGCGCCATGTCAGCGGACGTAAACGTGAACGCAGCGGCCCGATCCAGGATTGACCGATCCAATACGAAAAAAATATCAATAAAAACAATTGCTTACAAAAATCATGTACGATAGCCGACTCAAAAAAACAATGCCTCCCTGTTACACTGCAATGATCAGGGAATAAAAATATCCCAAAATGCGTTTACGGACGATGGCTGTTTTTTGATTTTATTGATTTATGTTTCACTCAATTTAATAACGGGAGACCCTCAATGAAAAAAGCACTGCTTGCTGCAATCATCGGCACCTCTACCCTGCTGGCCAGCGGAACCGCAGCGGCGCAGGTCAAACCGGAAGATGTCATCAAGTTCCGCAAAGGCGTCTATCAGGTCATCGGCTGGCACGTGCGTCCGATGGGCGCGATGGTCAAAGGCCAGATGCCCTATGACCAGGCCGAGTTTGTGCGCAACGCAGAAATCGTCGCCATGATGAGCACGGTGGCACCGCACGCTTTTGTTGCCGGATCGGACAAGGGTGACACCCGCGCCAAACCGGAGATCTGGTCGGATGCCGCCGGCTTCAAGAAAGTCATGGATGGTTTCCAGGCCGAAGCCGGCAAACTGGTGCAGGTCGCCAAGACCGCAACCACGGTGGACCAGGTACGCGGCCAGTTCGGCGCGCTGGGTAAAGCCTGCGGCGCCTGCCACGACAATTACCGCAACAAGTAATCGGCGCCGTCCGCGTCAATACGAAAAAACCGCCTGCGGGCGGTTTTTTATTGTGCATATTTCGCTTAGCTGTTGACCAGCAACCAGACACCCGCCCCGCATACCGCCAACAGGACAGCGGCAAGACCAGCGTCGCGCATCCGCGGCAGCGCCGTGCCGGCCGGTAATTGCTTGCGTCCGGTGAACATTGCTGTGGTCAGGTTTTCCGATTTCCAGAACAGGTAATACAGCACGGCAGCGATGTGCGCACCAATCAGCGTCAGCAGCACATTGAAATTGTATTTGTGAATGGTCGTCAACCAGTCGCTGAGTTCCTTGCTGACATGTTTGTAGAGCGGCCCTTCGTTGATGATGTCGTCATTGGCGAACATGCCCGTTCCCGCCTGCACCAGCACGCAAAGCAGAATCAGCACGACGCTGATGCCGCCCAGAGGATTGTGCCCGGAAAATTTTGCAGCAGTGCGTGACGGCAGGGTTTTTACATAGGCAATTACCGCGCGCGGGCCGTAGATAAAATCGCTGAACCGCGCGGTTGAGCTGCCGACGAATCCCCACAGTATCCTGAACAGGATCAATGTCAGCACGGCATATCCCGAATACATGTGCCAGGTCATCCAGTCCATCTTCCTGGACAGCCATGAAAACGCGATCAGCAACACCAGCACCCAGTGAAACAGCCGCACCGGGATGTCCCACACCGCGACCGCACCCGTCCCTTCCTGCTGCGCTTGCGCCATGATTTCTCCTCAAACCGTAACCGTATGTGTCACCAGTGTCGCGCCATCCCAGTAATGCAGCTGGTAGGCCGGCGGCTCATCGGGCGACGCCTCAAATCTGCCGGCGCCCAGCCTCAACCGCGCCTGGAACGCAGTGCTCGGACACACCGACACCAGCGTACCATGCCACGCGGTCTGCGCGCAGCGATGGACATGACCGCACAGCACGGCTCGCACCTGCGGGTGCCGGGCAATGATCCGGCCCAGGCCCGCCACGCTTTCCGGCGTCACCGCAATGCTGTCCATGCGCGAGAACCCGGTCACTACCGGCGGATGATGCATGAACATCAACGCCGGCTGCACCGGTTGCGAGCACAGCAGATCATCCAGCCATTGCAGTTGTGCATCATCAAGATCACCGCCGTTGCGCCCCTCGATCACGCTGTCGAGCGCGATCACGCGCAATCCGCCGACATCGCGATGGTAATGGATGCGGCCGTCACTGCCGAGATAGTGATGATCGTGGAACACCAGTCGCAACGGCGCGCGCAAGTCATGGTTACCCGGCATCAGGCACAGCGGTACCCGCACACGGGACAACAATTCCCGCAACCGGACGTATTCCGCCGGCGACCCGGTATCCACCAGGTCGCCACTGGCGATCAGCAGGTCAGGCACGGCATCCAGCGCGCCAAGATGGGCAATGCAACGCTCCAAACCCGCCACAGTGTCAACGCCATAATGATTGCGGCCCGCGGCCACCACATGCAGATCGGAAAACTGCGCGATGATCACCGGTTTGCCCGCTGACGCCATGTCGCTCACAACACCACCATGTCTTTCAGCGTGACGTAATCCACTTTGCCCGATCCCAGCAACGGCAATCCGTCGACCTTGACCACCCGCCGCGCCACCGCCAGATCCTGCGCACTGATCTGTCGTGCCGCCTGCTGCAACGCAATGCGGTCAAGTACAGGATCCGTCGTCAGCAGCACCGTGCTCTCACCGGAGCGTGTCATCTCCACTACGGCGGCATGTTTGAATCCGGGGGACGCGTGATAGGCGATGTGCTCCACACGCTCCAGCGAAACCATCTCACCGGCGATTTTGGCAAACCTTTTAATACGCCCGAGTACCGTGACAAAACCGTCACCATCCATGCTGATCACGTCGCCGGTGTTGTACCAGCCCGCGCCGACCTCGGAGCGCGGCGATTGCATGACGCCGGGCGCTTCATGGAAAAAGTAGCCCTGCATCAGGTTGGGGCCGCGCACATGCACGACTCCGCCCTGGCTGATGCCGGGCACCGGCACGATGCGGTATTCCATGCCGGGCAAAAAACGACCAACCGTGCCGGTGCGGAAAGCCAGCGGCCCGTTGAATGCCATGGCCGGACCACACTCGGTGGCGCCGTAACCTTCATGAACACGCAGTCCGAATTTGCTGAACCACAGCTGCGCCACTTCCGGATGCAGTTTCTCGCCGCCGGAGATGACATAGCGCATGCGGTAGAAATCATAGGGATGCGCCTGGCGCGCGTAATTGCCGAGGAAAGTACTGGTGCCGAAAATGTAGGTGCAGTCCCTCGTGTAGGCAAGCTCCGGGATCACCCGGTAATGCAGCGGATTGGTGTAGAGGAACAATCGCGTACCGGTAAACAACGGCATCAGAGTGCCCACCACCAGACCGAAGATGTGATACATCGGCAGCGCGTTCAGATACTTGTCGTCGGGACCAAAATCGATCACCGCGCGCAATTGCGCCATCGACGCCAGCATGCCGTCGTGGGACAGTGCAACACCCTTGGGACGCGCCTCCGAACCCGAAGTAAACAGCACCACCGCAGTATTCCCCGGATCCTGCACCGGCAGCGCATGTCGCGGCAGCAGCATTGCATAGATGATCCACAACTTGTCGGCAATCGTCAGCGTTGCGCGCAGGTCTTCGATGTAAACGATGCGGCAGCCGGTGAGTCCCGCCAGCAGCGGCGCCAGTCGCAAAGCCTCGACAAATGCGTGCGACGTAATGACCGTGCCGATCGTGGTTGCCGCACAGGCGCCGCGCACCGACTCGACGCCGCTCGAATAATTAAGCATGGCCGCGATGCGGCCGCGCGAAACCAGACCGAGTACCAGGCATACCGTCACACCGATATTGGGCAGCAGCACGCCCACCCGCTCTCCCGGCGCGGTGAATTTCTCCGTCAAGCGGCCCAGCGCCAGGCTGCCCTTCAGCAGATCGCCATAGGTTCGCAACTGTCCGCGCACATCTTCAATAATGCGGGTGCGGCGGCCATGCAGTGCCACCGCATCGAGCAACGCCGCAAACAGCGCACGCCGTGGTTCGGCCTGCGCCATCGAGCGCTGCATGATGGCCTGCAGCTCTTCGTTGATGCGCTGCCGCCGGGAACCGCCGCTCACAGAGCCGGAATTGGCCGGTCGTGAGAATCGCGTCGATGGCTGGATCGTCAGTGTCACCCGCTGCAGCCAGCGCCGCGGCCAGCGGCTGCCCGTGGCAACCCAGCGCGTGTACAGCGTCCCCTGTATGCGCAACGGAATGATATCGGCATCGGCATGCAGTGCGACCACGCCGGCGGCGCCGTAGATCTTCATGGTGGTGCCGGTGGCGGTCACCCTGTCCTGCGGGAACATCACCACCGGTTGGCCGGTGCGCAGCGTGCGCACCAGATGCTTCAACGCATCGCCGCCGGCCGCCGGTTCAACACAGGTCGCGACACGGCGCACCACACGGCCTATCCAGTGTTCGGCCACCGCCTGCGGCAACACGATCAACGGCCGTCCCGGCAGGAACAACGCCAGCAGCAATGCATCCAGCAGGGAATCGTGGTTGGCCAGCACCAGCGGCCGCCCGCGGCTCAACTGGCTGCCATGCCCGGTCAGCGTCACCCGGAACAGCAGGCCCAGCAGCAACTTCAATAAGATGCGCAGCATGTACTGATCCAGTCTATGACAGGCCCCATGTATGGTAGTCAGCGCTGGTTTTAACGGCTAGTCCGGCGGGAGTCAAACATTGCCCGATTCCGGGCGCTGCGCCGCCTCCACCGCCTCCTGCCGTAAAAAAAACTTCCCAACGTCATTTTCCCCCTCATTTTACCCCTTGTAATTAGTTGTTTTTATTGATATTTTTTCAAACCTCTCATTTTGTTAGATTTGCCCGTTGCCGTTTTCTGCCCTCTAATTCCATACAAGGAAGCCATGAGCTTCCGCCAAATAATCAACCACAGGGATTCGCCATCATGGAAATGCAAGTACCCGCCGCAGTCCTCGACGTCCATCACGCCGTTGTCCGTCCTGTTTTTCACGACGACACCGAGTTTCGTTTTTCTCCGCAACTGCATGCGAGCTTCAACCGCCAGACGCGCGCGTTATGGTCGCGCTGGACCGCCGCGCCGCGTCCCTGCTTCAATCCGGGACTGCTGTCCGACATCCGCGCGTACTACAATTTCATCGCGGGCAGTGAAGGACAGATCGACTGTGGCGACGCTTACGAACCCATCGAATACGTGATCCTCGCCTCGGGCATGCCCGGTGTGTTCAATCTTGGCGGCGATCTCGGTCTGTTTCGCGAGAAAATCGACCGCCGCGACCGTGCTGCGCTGACGGCTTATGGCAATGCCTGCATCGACGTGCTGTATCGCAACTATATCGGCCACGGCCTGCCGGTCACCACCGTCTCACTGGTGCAAGGCGAATGTCTGGGCGGCGGATTCGAAGCTGCACTGTCCAGCGATGTCATCATCGCCGAGAAAAGCGCACGCTTCGGATTCCCCGAAGTGCTGTTCAACCTGTTCCCGGGCATGGGCGCCTACTCCTTCCTCGACCGCAAGGTCGGCCAGCGCACCGCGGAAGCGATTATTTCTTCCGGCAAAATCTACAGCGCCGAGGAAATGCGCGATCTGGGCGTCATTGACGTGGTTGCCGAGGATGGCGAAGGTGAGGCTGCGGTCAATACCTTGATCAAACAGCGTTCGCGTTCGCGCAACGGCCTTGCCGCGCTGGCTGCCGTGCGCCGCCGCGTACACCAGATCAGCTATGAAGAACTGCAGGACATCATCGGCGTCTGGGTCGAAGCCGCGCTGCGCCTGACCACCCGCGACCTGAAACTGATGCAGCGGCTGGTGTCGCGGCAAAACGGGCTGCAGGAGCCCGTGGTCGTGCATTGAGGCAGCCGCTGGGTTCGCGTATTAAGACTGCCCACTTTCACAAAAGTCCGGAAATCGCATGAAAAAGCACCTGTCCGCGGGCTCTGCTAGACTGCCCGCAAAACCGTCGTCACCCCCCGGCGAAACCGGGATCGAAGCCATGTCCGATCAGGAACATTCCTATACCGTTGAGCAGACTTCGCAGTTGCTCGGCATCTCGGCGCAGAAGCTGCGGCGCTGGGACGAACAGGGCATCCTCGGGGCGCAACGTACGGCGGGAGGACATCGGCGATATCCGAAAGAAGTCATTGACCGCCTGATCCTCGCCAACGGCGGTGCAATTGCCGAAAAGACGACTCGCGAACTGGCCAGCATCAAGAAAACGCTCGCCGAAAAACGCCGCATCATCCAGCTGCTGATCGAAAGCGAAGGCCGCTACCGCGATCTTGTTGAAACCTCCCATGACCTGATCTGGCAGACCGACGGCGAAGGCCGCTTTACCTACCTCAATGCCGCAGCCCACGAGATTTTCGGTCTGGCGCCGCGCGACCTGATCGGACGCTGTTTTTTCAGTTTCGAGGCCAACGGCGCGCATGTGCCGAACCGCCGCTTTCTGTCGATGCTGCACCGTAACGGTGAAGTCCAGAATCATGTCACCCATCTCAGCACCGCCCGCGGGGAAGACCGCTGGATCGGCATCAATGCGCGCATCACCCGCGACGACAACGGCGAGATGCTCGGCATCCGCGGCACCGCGCGGGATGTCACTGAGCAGCACCTCGCGATCCGCCGCGCCGAACACGTGGCGCTGCATGATGCCCTGACCGATCTCCCCAACCGCGGCGCGCTGCAGCGCCAGGTTGAAGCCGCGCTGCTGACCAGCCAGCCCGGCGCCATCGTCATGATCGACATGGATCATTTCAAACGCATCAACACGGTGTTCGGCCACGGCGCCGGCGACCAGCTGGTGCTCGGGCTGTCCGGCGTGCTGCGCAGAGTCACCCGTGACCGCAAAGGCGAATTGTTCCGTGTCGGCGAAGACCAGTTCGTACTGCACCTGCCCGAAGCCCGGCGCGAGGATGCACTGGCCGCCGCCGCCATCGTACTTGATGCGGTACAGAATTACCGGCTGGAAACCGCACACAACCGCGTGGTGTCCAGCATCACAGCTTCCATCGGTGTGGCCCTGCATCCGCTGCACGGTGACGACTGGGCGACGCTGCTGGCGGCAATGGATACCGCGACACATCAAGCCAAAGATCAGGGCCGCAACCGCGTGACGCTGTTCAATCAGGCCTCAGGCGCCCTGCGCAACAGCCACCGCCGCAGCCAGTGGTCGCGACTGATCTCCGCGGCGCTCGAGCATGACGAAATCGCGCTCTACGTGCAGCCGGCCATGCAGATCCGCACGGGGGTGCCGGTTCATAACGAAATTTTCATGCGTATCCGTGACGATCGCGGCGCCTGGGCTGAAGCGCGGCAGTTCATGAGTACTGCCGAATCCATGGGTTATGCACCGGCGCTGGACCAGCGTGTGCTGTGCCGGATGCTGACCCATATCCACGACCATCCCAATCTGCCCCGCCAGCGTTACTCGGTCAACCTGGCTGCATCCTCGATATCGGACAGCAGCTGGGTTCGCGAGCTGGTTGAGATCGTGCAAACCTCCGGTGTGTCTGGGGAACGGCTGGTGTTCGAAGTCAGCGAAAAAGCGGCAATGGAAAACATCGATGCCACCGCGGCTTTTATTGACCAGTTGCGGCCGTTGGGCGCCCGTTTTGCGCTGGACGATTTCGGCACCGGTTTCAGTTCTTTCTATTACCTGAAACGTTTTGAAGTCGATTACCTGAAGATTCACCGCAGCTTTACCCAGGATCTGCAGGACAACGCCGAAAGCCGCGTATTCATCAAAGCGGTCAACGGTCTCGCCCGCGACCTGAAGCGGCAGGTAGTGGCCAAGGGCGTGGAAAACGCGGAGACCCTGAAACTGCTGAAGGATGCGGGAACGCTGTACGCACAGGGCAAATTCCTGCAGCCGGTAGCCCGCCTCGTCGAAGGTGCTGCAGCCACGCGCAAACGCAACAGCGAACGCGCCTAGATCGGCGCGGCGTTCCTGCCGCGCTCCGTTTCTTTTCCACAGCTGAAGCCGCGCGGAGCTTCTACGCGCACGTCCTCAAGCTGCGCACGTCTTTAAAACCGCGCGGCGCATTATCGCGCACGTTCCAGCTACCACTCACCCCTGCGGATTTTCTCAGCCCACAGCAGACCGGTAACCGCCTTGGCTTCGGTAATGGCGCCGTCGCGCACCCATTCCAGTGCCTGCTGGAGCGGCACCGTCATCACTTCCAGAAATTCATCCTCATCCAGCGCAGCACCGACCTGCGTCAGCCCGTCAGCCAGATACAGCTCGATGCGTTCATCGGCATAGGCAATACACGGATGCAATGTGGTCAGGTGACGCCATTCTTGAGCCGTGTAGCCGCATTCTTCGCGCAATTCGCGTTGTGCAGTAGCCAGCGGCTCCTCGCCTCTATCGATTTTTCCTGCGGGCAGCTCGATGAAATGCCGCGCCAGCGGATAACGAAACTGGCGTTCGAGAATGATGGAGTCCGGATCGGGCCGGGCGATGATCATTGCCGCACCCGGATGGCAAATGTACTCCCGCGTCGCTTCGTTGCCATTGGGCAGGCGCACCGTGTCGCGGCGCACATGCAGCAGCACGCCGTCAAACACCGCTTCGGAATCCAGCCGCGTTTCGCTGAAATCCACGACTTTGCGCTGCGCCATGACCGGATCGTCGCTCAGATCGACGCGCGTACGGCTTCGATGCACAGCATCATCAGCGGCTGCGGCGCGATACCCATTACCAGCACCGCGAGGCCGTTGACCGACAGCAACGCGCGCACGTCAGCCGATGCCGTCACCGGCGCCGTATCCTGTGGCGCGTCGAAATACATCAACTTGACGATGCGCAGGTAGTAGAAGGCGCCGATCAGAGAGAACACCACCGCAATCACCGCCACCCACCACCATCCGATCTGCACCACGGCCTGCAGTACGGTCAGCTTGGCATAGAAACCGACCGTCGGCGGGATGCCGGCCATCGAAAACATCAGCAACAGCATCAGGAAGGCATACCACGGACTGCGCTGGTTGAGACCCTTGTAATCATCCAGGTTTTCAGCCTCGAATCCGCCACGCGTCAGCAGCAGGATGATGCCGAAGGCGCCCAGCGTCATCAGCACATAAACCACGACATAAAACATGGCGGCGCCGTAACCGTCGATGGTGCCCGACAGCACGCCAAGCAGCAGGAAACCCATGTGCGAAATCGTCGAATACGCCAGCATGCGCTTCAGGTTGGTCTGCATGATCGCGGCGAGATTGCCGATGGCCAGTGACAGCACTGCCATGATCAGCAGCATCTGCCGCCATTCATCGACCAGCGCATCGGCGCCCAGACCCTGCGCCAGCAGGCGCATGACAATCGCAAACGCCGCAAATTTAGGCGCCGAACCGATGAACAGCGTCACCGCGGTGGGCGCGCCCTGATACACATCCGGCACCCACATATGGAAAGGCACCGCGCCCAGCTTGAAACCCAGCCCGGCGACGATGAACACCAGCCCGAACACCAGCACCGCCTGCGCGCGCACGCCCTGCGACGACAACTGTGCGAGCGCAGTGATTTCCAGCGTGCCGGTGGCGCCGTAGAGCATCGACATGCCGTAGAGCAGCATGCCCGAGGCCAATGCGCCGAGCACAAAGTATTTCATCGCCGCTTCGGTCGCCTGCACCGAATCACGTTGTAACGCGACCATCGCATACAGCGACAGCGACAGCAGTTCCAGCCCCAGATACAGCGTCAGCAGGTGGTTGGCCGAGATCATCACCATCATGCCCAGCGTCGCAAACAGCGCCAGCGAGAAAAATTCACCACGGAACATGCCGCGCACGGCGGTATAGGCGCGGGCGTAAACAAGGATGGTGATCACCGCCAGGCAGGTCAGCAATTTCAGCGCATCGGCCATCAGGTCATCGACAAACATGCCGCTGAAGGTATAGACCGGCTCGGCGTTGCCGGTGAAGAACGTCAGCACAGCACAACCGACCAGCGTGAACTGGGTCAGACCGTAGGTGAAGATGCGGTTGTCGTCGCTGATGAACAAGTCAGCGACGAGGATGATGCACGTCATCACCAGCAGGAACAGCTCGGGATAGGCGGGCCACAGGGGAGTGATGAATTGCATCGTTTTTTACCTGTATGGGCCTATTGCACCGGCAGTTTGCTGAGCGACACATGCGCCAGCAGTTCGTTGACCGAGACATGCAGCACCTCGGCAAAGGGTTGCGGCCATATACCCATGACCAGCACCATTACTGCAAGCACGCCCAGCACCAGGCACTCGCGGGCGTTGATATCCTTCAGTTCTGCGACGTGGTCATTGGCCACCGCGCCGAACATCACACGCTTGTACATCCACAGCGTGTAAGCGGCGCCGAAAATCAGCGTGATCGCGGCGGCAAAGGCATACCAGAAATTTACTTTCATAGCGCCGAGGATCACCAGGAATTCGCCGACAAAACCGCTGGTGCCCGGAAGTCCCGCATTGGCCATCGCAAACAGCATGAAAAATGCCGCAAACACCGGCATCCGGTTAGCCACACCGCCGTAATCGGCAATCTGGCGGGTATGCATGCGGTCATACAACACGCCGACGCAAAGGAACATCGCGCCGGAGATGAAACCGTGCGAAATCATCTGGATCACCGCACCCTCGACGCCCTGCGCGTTGAAAATGAAAATGCCCAGCGTGACAAACCCCATGTGCGAAATCGACGAATAGGCGATCAGCTTTTTCATGTCGGTCTGCACCAGCGCCACCAGCCCGATATAGACCACGGCAATCAACGACAGCGCAATCACCGCCGGCGCCAGGTAAATGCTTGCATCAGGAACGATCGGCAGGCTCAATCGCAGGAAACCGTAGCCGCCGAGTTTCAGCATGACCGCGGCCAGCACCACCGAACCGCCGGTGGGCGCTTCGACGTGGGCATCGGGCAGCCAGGTATGCACCGGCCACATCGGCACCTTGACTGCAAAAGCCATAAAAAATGCAATAAAAACAATTACTTGCACTATAAGGGGCAGTGGGACCTCATACAGGTCGAGGAACGCGAAGCTGCCGCCCGTGGCGTTATACAGATAAATCAGCGCAACCAGCGACAGCAAAGAACCCAGCAAGGTGTACAGGAAAAACTTGGTCGCCGCATAGACGCGGTTGGGACCGCCCCAGACGCCGATGATAATGAACATCGGAATCAGCGTCGACTCGAAAAACACATAGAACAGCATGGCATCGAGCGCCGAGAACACGCCGTTCATCAGGCCCGACAGTATCAGGAACGCCGCCATATACTGCGCCACCCGTGTCTGGATGACCTGCCAGCCGGCGATCACCACCAGCACCGTGGTCAGGCTGTTGAGCAAAATCAGCAGCAACGAGATGCCGTCGATACCGAGGTGGTACCAGACGTTGAAACTTTCGATCCACGGCGCACGATGCACAAACTGGAAGCTGCCCTGCTGCAGGTCGAATCCGGTGTACAGCGGGATGGTCACCAGGAAACCAAGGACTGCGCCGATCAATGCAATCACCCGCGCCGCCTGCGCATTGCGGTCGCTGCCGGTGAACAGCACCGCGACGCCGGCGATGATCGGCACCCAGATGGCGAGGTTCAGTAATGGCAGTTGTTGCATCATCTCTTGTTTTTCTTCAGCTCTTCAGTTTCAGTCGCATTTTCAACCGCCGCATTTCATCCACTGTACGCCAGCGTCAGCAACAACAGCACGCCGATGATCATCGCGAAAGCGTAGTGGTAGATGTAGCCCGACTGCACCTGGCGCACCACCGACGCAATCCAGCCGATCAGTCGCGCCGAGCCGTTGACCATCACGTTGTCGATCACCGCGATGTCGCCGCCCTTCCACAGGCCCGTGCCCAGCGCGCGCGAGCCGCCGGCGAAGAACCAGTCGTTGAAACGGTCGAGTCCGTATTTCTCCATCAGGATGGTCACCACCACGCCCCACTGGCGGCGCAACTTCGCAGGTAATCCCGGCTTCACAATGTAGAGGAACCAGGCGGTACCAGCCCCGGCCACCGCCAGCCAGAACGGCAGCGTGCCCAGCGCATGAGTCATCATGCCGATGACGCCGTGGAAACCCTGCGCCATGGTCGCCATCGCGGTATGCGCCGGGTGCACCGTGATCGAACTGCCGAAATAATTGCCGTAAACGAAAGTGCCAATCAGCCAGCCGGCGCAGACCGACGGGATTGCGAGCAATACCAGCGGCACCCACACGACTGCCGGCGATTCATGCGGTGCGTCGTGGCCGTGATCATCATGATTATCGTGGGCGTGATCGTCGTGTTTATGTACATCCTGCGCCGCAGCCAGCGCCGCCGCCTCAGCATCGGCGGCGATGACATCCGGGTGATGCGCATCGGCAAAACGTTCCTTGCCGTGGAATGCATAAAACACCAGACG
>JAKFUJ010000058.1 GCA_021732805.1 Betaproteobacteria bacterium
ATATTCCCACATCAACTCCTTGGTCATTGCATCAAGACCGCGGAATGGCTCATCGAGAATCATGATTTCTGGATTATTGATCATGGCCCGCGCCAGTTCAGCCCGACGCTGCATGCCGCCCGAGAGTTGCGTGGGATATTTTTTGCGGAATTCCTGCAGGCCGACTTTTGACAACAGAAACTCTGCCAGCTTCAGTGTTTCTTCGGTCACTTCGCCGCGTGCCCGCGGACCATAGAGTATGTTGTCGTATGTCGTCATCCAGGGAAAAAGCGCCGACTCCTGGAACAATACCAGCCGGTCCCGCCCTGGCCCGGTGACTGGCTGCCCATTGATGGTGATGGTGCCCGTCGTTGGATGTTCAAAACCTGCCAGCAGGCGGATCAGGGTGCTCTTGCCGCAACCGGATGGTCCAATCATTACGGTCAGCTTGGCGCGCTCAATGGTAAACGAGCAGTCCTTGACCACTTCCTTGGCGAACTGGTTCGCCCCATAGTCCTTGCTGACACCGGTGACGACGATTTCACCGGCCTGAATGCCGGACTTGAGCTTGTTTTCCTGGCTCATGATTTTGGCGTTCCCATGCTTATCTCAAACGCAGCCATGGCGTGGAATACTTGCCCAGCGTTCTCAGCAGTTCACTCGAAATGAAGCCGGCAATGCCGATGCTGATCATGCCGACCACGATCTGCTCGTAAGAACCTCCGACATAGGAATTCCAGATGAAAAACCCGAGGCCACCGCCGGAAGTGCCGCCGACCTGGCTGCCACCGCCGGAAATCATCTCGGCTGCCACGACCACTTCCCAGGTGATGCCCATGCCGACCGCCGATCCAACCGCTATGGAGGGCAATGTTCCGGGCAAAATGATGCGGCGGAAAATATCCCAGCTGGATGACCCCATGCTTTGTGCCGCCTGGAAATACCGCAAATCGATGGATCTCGCCCCGCCAACAACGTTGATGACGATGGTGTAGAAAGCACCGAGGAACGTCACGAAAACAATCGACATTTCCTGGGTGGGCCAGAAAATAATCGACGCCGGCACCCAGGCCAGCGGCGGGATCGGCCGCAGCACTTCGAACACCGGAAATCCGATGCCGAATGCAGTGCGGCTCACCGCCAGCAGCAGTCCGAACGGGATGCCGATAATCATCGCGGCAATAAATCCGCCAATGACGCGCGAAAAACTCTTGTACCAGCTGTGCCAGTAACCGATATCCCCGATTACGCCTCCCCACGCCTTGAGCACTTCACTGGGCGCAGGAATCGGGCCGATCCACGGCAGATACTTTTTCTCCCACCCGGCCATGGCCAGCAGATGGCGCAGCCATTCAAACTCATCGAGTACCAGCCAGTGCCTGGATCGGGATCCAAATTCCCACAAGAGGAGGAACAGCAGGATGGAAAAAATACCGCGACAGACTGCGGTGCTGATCAGTGATTTCCTGACTGGAATCATGGGGTCAACCTTCCTTCTCGCCGGCAGCAAAGGCTTTCAGCGCTTCTTCATGCACCGCCTCATTGGTTTCCTCGATCAACTCGCGGAAACGCCTGGAAGTCAGCACGCTGTAATCGCGAGGATGCGGAATGTCGACCTCCAGTATTTTTTTGGGCTTGCACGGTCGCGTCGTCATGATGGCCACTTTATGACCCAGAAAAATCGCCTCCTCCAGATCGTGGGTGATAAAGAAAATCGTCACCTTGTTCTTGTAGTAAATTTCCAGCAACGCCTCATGCATGACTGATTTGGTCAGGGAGTCCAGCGCCCGGTACGGTTCATCCAGCAGCAGCACCTTGGGTTCGTTCATCAACGCACGGACGATTTCGACCCTGCGGCGCATGCCGGATGAGATTTCTCCCGGGTAGTTGCTTTCAACCCCGGACAAACCCGCATCCGCCATCATGCTGAGCGCCTTCTCCCGGGCTTCGGCAGGTTTCAGCCTGCCCTGCATGATCGGACCGAAGGCAACGTTGTCGAGATTGGTCTTCCACGGGAACAACGCGCCGTTCTGAAACACCACGATGCGATCTGATCCGGGCTCAGCCTTCGGTTTTTCATCACCGCACAACAGTTCACCGTCCAGCAATATCCGCCCTGAAGTGATGTCGTGAAAACCTGCGATGGCATTCAACAGCGTGGTCTTGCCACATCCGGAAGGACCCACGATCATGCAGATTTCTCCGGCCTTGATGTCGAGAGAGCAGTGATCAACTGCCATCACCGCTGCGCCTTCCGGATCGTAAATCTTGACCACGTCTTCGATCCGGATCGCGCCGCGCGTTGCCGTCGCCATCGGCGCAGCCTGCTGCAGGATGGTCGACATTATTGACCTCCCAGGGCAAGTTCACGCACACGCCACTGCATCATATAGTCTCCTAGAATCCGAACCGCCGCGCTCGTCACGTATCCAACGATTCCGAGGGTGATCATGCCGATGACGATGGTTGGATAGCGCACCATCGTGTAGGAGGTGTTTATGACGTAGCCCAGGCCAAACTGTCCGGATACCATCTCCGCCGCAACCAGAGAAAACCAGGAAACGCCGATGGAAATCTGCAAGCCGGTAAAAATGAACGGCAATGCCCCCGGGATGATGATGTGGATAAAGACCTGACGCCGCTTTGCACCCAGACAGTACGCTGCACGAACGTACGACTCCTCGATCGATTCCACGCCCAGCATGGTGTTAAGCGCAGTAGCAAAAAAAGACGCGAGGAAAGTCAGGAATATGACCGCAGATTCCGTGGCAATGAACATTACAATTGCCAGCGGCACCCAAGCCAGAATCGGTATCGGGCGCAGCGTTTCAAATACCGGAAAAACAAATTCCTTGAATTTGCGCGACCAGCCCAGGAACAAACCCAGCGGGACGCCAAGCAGCGTTGCCAGAACAAAAGCCTGGGTAACGCGCCAGATGCTGGACCAGATGTGCTGGTAATATTCACCGGTATAGATGGAGAGGCCGTATACCGGATTCGGATTCAGCCACTCCTTGATGACGACGGTCAATCCCGGCATCTGGCTGAAACGCGGCAACTTCCATACTTCCACTGCCAGGTACCAAAAACCCAAAAACAGGGCAAAACCGATCAACATCAGGTACGGACGAGGGCTTTTGAGCCATAGCGACATCCGGTACATGGTCAGATTCATGCCCTGAATATCCTGCGAATGCGTCTTGCGATGGACTGCGCGCATCTGCGCGATGAGATCGGGAACCGTGAAATCCCGGGTAATCATCGTCGCGAAACGACTCATCACCACATCACCGGAATCGGGATCGGATTCCAGCAGGCGCAGCAGATCATCACCATTGATGCGGATGATTTCCGCCGGTTCAGTAACAACAGCTTTGGCCAGCCGGTGGGGAAATTTTTCCAGCAGCGCAGCCCAGCCAAACACATCGCCTGCCGCCAGCAACTGCACCGGACGGCGCGCATTCACCCCGGGCTCAAGCGTGTGTTCAATCTTTCCCGACACGATGATGTAAACATCGCCAGCACCATCGCCGGCATCATAAATGACCGCCCCCTTGTCATAGCTCACGCGCTGACCAAGCTCTGCAATCCGGCTGAGCATGGCCTCGGATACGACCTGGAACGGCATGGTTTTCTTGAGAATATCCAGCATTTTCCCGATCACACCAGTTAATCAATCACTTAATTCGATCAAGCGACTACTGAATGCTGCACTTGACCCGCCAACAATCACCACATCGTTTATCAGCAGGCCAGGCAGAACCGGCTGCTTAACCGGCCCTGCCCCACCCGGATTATTTGACGGGTTTGAATGCCGAATCAGGTTGTGCGGTCACTTCGCCGATCGGCGCCTTCAGCTTGCGCTCTGCCAACACCGCATTCGCAAATTCAGGCATCACCGCCTCAGGCCGAAGTTTCGGCACATTGATGCTCTTGATCGAATGCAGGAAGGTGCTGGCACGATTGATCAGTTCGGTCGCCTGCGGCGTAATCGCATAGTGCAGGGCATTGCGCACCTTGGTGCCGTCCTGCTCCGGCGTGTAGCTGCCGTAGAGCGAGTGCCACAGCACCTTGTCGCTGAAACCGGTAGTCTGCTCCAGGGCGTATTTGATGACTTCCGAGGAATTTTTGGGATCGGCCAGGAAAAGTTGCGCATCAAGCTCGGCATTCATCCACGCCTTGACCACATCAGGCCGCTGTTTGATGAGATCAAAACGCATGGCCAGAAAACCACCGTCATTTTCTTCGGGCGTGACGCCTGAAGCTGCACGACGCGCCAATCCCTCCTGCACCAGACGCGACGCAGTGGGCTCCCAGATCACAGCGGCATCGATTTTCCCGGCGCGGAAGTTGCTCGTGATCACCTCAATATTCTGATTGAGATAGGCCGCCGGCTGGACATTGTATTTTTTATAGACCGCTTGCGCATATCGGTCCGTGCAACTGCCTTTGGGAACCGCAACCTGTTTGCCATCAAGCCATTTCAGAAAATCGACCGGCTTGGGAAATTTGGGGGCATCGTTGCGAACCAGAAAAATATTGCACTGATCGTATCCCAGTCCCAGCGTAGCAACGATTCTGATATCGGCCACTTCCTGCTTGGTCGTGGATACGATGGCGGGCATGTCGCCCATGTAGCCGATGTGCTGTTTTCCAGCCAGCATGTTGTTGACAATGATGGCGCCCTGCAAACCGACCTGGAATTCGACCTCGGAACCCTTGGGCAGATATTTCTCGTAAAACTTCTTGCCACGCATGACCACTCCTGACCAGGATTGCGTGTAATACGGCTGATAACCGACGACCAGCTTGATCGGTGTTCCGGGTTTGCCGAAATCGATATCCGCCGCGACTGCATGGCTGGCAAACAGTGCTCCACCAACAATTGCGGCGCCAATGAACTGCACTAAACGTTTGACGTGTTTCATGACATCCTCCTTTGGTAGAACTTCAAAAAAAACAATTAAAACAACAACTTAAATTATTATATTTTCTGCAAAACGTGCCACCGAACTCTCTTTACTTGGCACCCGATGGCGCCAGATAACGCGCAATCAGTGACGACAATCGTCGCATGACTGCATAACCGGCAGCCGGGTCTGATTCCAGAACCTTGAGCACTGCCTTGCCATTGATCCGCAACAGTATCGATGGCTCGATGCACTTCGCCTTCGCGATACGCAACGGCTGGCTGTCGAGCAATGCCGCCCAGCCAAACACTTCGCCTTTGCGCAGCATGAAGCCGGCCGGACTGGTCCGGTCATCCCGGCCAATCACAAATTCAATGCGCCCGGATTCAAGGATAAAAAAATCATCGGCCGGATCACCGATGCCGTACAGGGTGCCGCCGGCCTGCATTTCCTGGCGCTGGGCAAGCGCCTTGATACTCCCCAGGGTGCTGTCGGCAATTCCCGAAAAAAGCTCACCCACATCAAGCGCATCGCCGCCAGCAGTGATGTAGATTGAATCATCGTCAATTTCGACTTTGAAGCATTCGAGCGGCGCTTCGGCCAATCCGATTGCAGACCCTGTGCGGATATCCCATTGCCACAAATGCTGATGGCAGGTCAGTACTGCGCCGTCATAAAGCCCTTCACACAATGGCACGTCCTGATGCGGGCACATGGCCTGGTACGCAAAATAGTCACCACCCGAGTTGGCCACCAGTACTTTGAGCCCTCCCTGCATATCGCACTCTTTCAGACCATTGTCCGGCACGTCAGAGCGCTTGCATATCAGGGTTTTCGGCATCGCACGCTCAGCTGAATTTGTCATAGCGGATATTGTCGGCCGTCAGCCTGGCCTCAAGCAGGAGCACGCGTATTGCCGCATCAACCGCCGGTGGCGGCCCGGCGAGGTAAGCGCGCATGTTCTGATAC
This sequence comes from Betaproteobacteria bacterium, assembly GCA_021732805.1. Classification (GTDB taxonomy): domain Bacteria; phylum Pseudomonadota; class Gammaproteobacteria; order Burkholderiales; family SG8-41. The sequence goes on from JAKFUJ010000058.1 coordinate 5,859, forward strand.
TTGCCTTTCATATGACGCGCTGCCACCTCGTGCACCAGCCCGCGATCGAAATCAAGACCCGCATGTCCTTTGGCATCAGTCGGCGGATCCTCATCGGACAGCGCAATCGTGACCGAAAGTTTTTGCGGAAATTCGCCTCGGTACTTCGACAGCTCCTCAAGAAAGAATGTGTCCTTCATCGTGCGTACACCAAAAAACACATGTCCGCCGTACTGGTCAAAATAATGTTCCTGGCACGCCCGGGAAAGTATGGACATCATTCCCGCGATGCCGCTGCCACCGGCAATCAGCAGCAGGTTTTTAGCCAGAGAGGGGAAGAATGTTGCTGAACCCAGAGGGCCGAACAGTTCAACGGTCTGGCCATCAACTTTGCTGTTAAACAGCCACTCCGATGCCCCTCCACCCGGTTTTTTCTTGACCAGAAATTCGAGACTTTTCGCGCCAGGTTCGAAGTTGACCATCGAGTACCCGCGATAGCCGGTGACACCCGGCACCTGAACGGCCATGAACTGCCCGGCATCAAAATCACATGGCGCAGCGAGCTCGATCGTGAATGCGATGACATCGTGGGTCAGCATTCGCGGCTTGCACACTCCGCCCCTGCCCGCCACAGGCAGGCAAGCCCCTGGATCCATGTTGTAGACAAAATTGGTGACTTCAAGACTGACATCACCACGTGCCGTGCACTGGCACATCAGAAACTCGCCGGACTGCTTCAGATATTTGCGTCCTGGCGCCTCCGGCCACAAATCGTCAATCTGGCCGGCAGTGACCCGCGCCTTGCAGGTTCCACAAGTGCCGCTGCCGCACTCGTAAGGCAGATGAATGCCATCAGCAAGCCCTCCGTACAGAATGCGCTGGCCCTCAGCCACATCGAACTGGTACGCCCGGTTGCGGGCGTTGACCTGGATTTTCATTGGTTGATTGCCGGCATTCCCGGATATGGCATCAAAACGGAATGTGATAACCGATACCCAGCATCCGGGTATCGAGCTTGACCACCCTTTTGACCAGCCTGGGCTTCCCGCCTTCAATCCTGACCGTATCCAGATATTTGCCCACCGCGAACAAGGCTGTTGAACCGCCATCCAGATCGGTTTTGTAAACCTGCAGGGCGCTCACTACGCTGGCTTCGTTCCCGTCGCCAGAAACGTCAACCTTGTATACGGTAGCGTGCCGGGTGATCGGTGAATGGTCACTGTTATGGCGCGGCAACTGGGTAAACAGATTTTTCATGCCCTTTTTGTCGTGATCCAGCCAGATCATGTCCTTGCGGATCTCCGGACTGTGCGTGGCAATTGAATAGCGGAATTCATCATCACACAGATCGAGAAACGCATTGAAATTCTTGTCATCAAGCAGCAGGCATGTCTGGTACACCATGTCCTGAATGGCGGTGCGATCCATTGAGTCATTCCTCCTAAGCGGCTGCAGACACGCGACGGTCGCCGTAAGGATCAAAGGACTTGCGTCCCATCAGCCTGCTCCACTCGGCATAATAATGACGCATACCAACTTCATCATGAATCGTCGAGTTTTCTTCACGCCCCTGCAATACCCAGCGACTGTCCGTACCCGGCCGCATGGCACGGCCCTGTCCATGCACTCCCAGCAGATCTTCGTGCAAGTTCCTGCCAAAAGGCCCCCAGATCGTGTTGTGATCGAAAATGCGCTGCGCACGCTCGGTAGCGGTGTCGCTTTTCAGGCCCAGCCCGCGGTACTCGATCATCACCTTGTTCGGCGACAGCGGGATCATGGTATCCATGCGCAGCACCGAGGTGCGCAGGTTGTAGGTCAATCCGGGGAAAAGATCGATCAGAATCCAGCCGCCCTGCGCCAGTCCCGGCCAGCCAACACCCCGCTCCTTGCTGCCGTCATAGGCGTCGTATTTGATTTCCATCGACCCCACCAGGACATGGCCATTGTCGTAGCCCACGCACTTACGATCAAAATAACCGGGCTGCATCATGCCGGTTACCCGGTTAAAGTAATGCATGTAATCGTGATAGAACTCGCTGTTGGTGTCGTGCCACAGCTTGAAGTTGGTGTCGACGATTGCACGGTGATAGTGGAATACCTCCATCGGCATCCCGATGAACGGATCGAGTTCACCCATTGCATCACCGACGAAAGTCTTCAGCGGAACGCAGTTATCGTCGACATTGACCCAGATAAACCCGCCATAGCCGGCTTCTGACTTGACCTCGCGCAGCGCGGCATCCGCTTTGCAGAAGCGCTTTTGATAGCCCTGCTCCTCACGTGAAATATCAGTGCAGTTGCCTTGCGTGTCGAAGGACCAGGCGTGGAAAATGCAGGTAATCCGCTTGGCATTGCCACTGGGATCATAGAGCAGTGTGTTACCCCGGTGCGGACAGATGTTGTAGAAGGCGCGCACTTTCATGTCCTCGCCACGCACGATGATCAGCGGCGTACCGCCGGGGTGCTGGAACGTGCGGTAATCAAATGCGTTGGGTATTTCCGACTCGTGGCATGCGATATACCAGGTCTTGTTGAAAATCTTTTGCCGCTCTTCCTCGAAAATCTGCTGATCGGTATAGATGCTGCTGTCGACGTAATGCGTCGTCGGAAACCGGGGGGGTTGTTGCCACTGTGCTGAATTTTTGGCCATGTGGGTCACCTCGCTGAAAATGAATACAAAAACATACGCCTCATATTTATCCTGAACAGGCAGGATTCGTGCCAATTATTTGATTTAATGAGGAAAGCTTGTAAATCAACACTTGTGGTTGCACGGACCTGACGCATTCGTTTCAATTGGAAACAATCACCGATACCTCAGGAAACGGATAGTACCTTTACACAAGGAAACGGACCCATAACAGGCCCGCGTTTCCCCCACCCTTCCTTCTGCTGCGATTTTGCTACTTGCAATTCGACATGCAGCGCACCGCATTTGAATCGGGGCGATCATCGACCACGAAACCATTACGGTTGGGCATCATGATTTTCGGCAATGAAGTCTGATCAACCGCGCCATCAGCGGGCAGTAACCCGTTCAGGCTGAGCAAGTACGCAGATACGGCATAGATTTCATTATTGGTCAGCGACTGTGGGCGATCCATCGGCATCGAGCGCCGGATATAGTCAAACAGGATCGGCGCATACGGATACATGCTGCCTGGAGTCAATACTCTGGGGCTTCCCGTAAATGAACCTATGCCACCCACCATGGTGCCGTACATGGCACCCCCTTTGGCATCAGCGCCGTGACAGGCAATGCATTTGCTTTGATAGATGCTGCTGCCTTGGGCGACGGTTCCACGGCCGGGCGGCAAACCTTTACCGTCCGGCGCACGGATATCAATGTTCCAGAGCGCAATATCGGCTTCACTGATGGCTTTCCCGAAATGCGGTTTGTCAGGAAGCGGCTGAACAGGATGCGGACCTGTCGCCCCCATGGGAATGCCGTTCGCGGTCTTTACACTCATGCTGTTAGTGCCGGCGCAGCCCAACACCGCGAGTGCCGCGGCAGTAACAGCCGCAAAAAACTTAAGCTTTGCCAATGCCATTGGAAACCTCCCCCTTTGCACTGACGATCCAGGGCTGGATCGCGTTGTGGTGCTGCACAAAACCGACGATTGCACGCGTTTTTTGCAGATCCTGAACTGAAGGCTGCACATATCCGGTGCTGTCCACGGCGCGACTCATGAGGACTGCGGGACCTCCCTCCCAATTCCAGCCAATCTTGAAGCGCGTCAGGCATTTGTCCATGATCGGTTCTTCCAGTTTGGCTTCCCGCCAGTTTTTCCCGCCGTCAAACGACACATCCACGTGGCGGACCTTGCCGGCCCCCGACCATGCAAGCCCGGTGACTTCATAAAAACCCGGACCCTTCATGGCCTGCCCGCCGGACGGCGAGGTAATGACGGATTTACATTCCATCACCATGCTGAACTGCCGCCATTTGCCTTCCGGCATCGGATCGGTATAACGCGCCGTCTCGCTGCGGAAATGCCACGGCTCTTCCCCGAGCTTGATTCGCCTGAGCCACTTGACACTGGTGTTGCCTTCCCAGCCGGGCATGACCGCGCGCACCGGATATCCGTTTTCTGGTCGCAGCGCCTCACCATTCATGGCGTAGACGATCATGGCGTCGTCGAGCAATTTTTCGATGGGAATCGAACGGATATGCGCCGAGCCATCCGCCCCTTCGAACAACGCCCATTTCGCCTTGGGATCAATGCCGGCTTCCTCCAGCAGTGTAGACACCAAAACACCGGTCCATAACACGCCTGACAACAGACCATGGGTTTGCTGCACGGTATTCGAAGCCGGCTTCAGCCAGTCGGTAAGTCCGTTTCCAGAACATTCATGAAAATAGAATCGTGAAACCGAGGGATAACGCGCGAGGTCGTCCATCGAAAACGAGAGCGGCTGCTTGACCAGTCCGTGCACCACCAACCGGTGGGTGGCCGGGTCGATATCCGGTGTCCCCGCATGATGGCGCTCAAAGATCAGACCGTTGGGTGTAATGATTCCTGGCTGATGCTGCAGCGGGGTCATGCTCCAGTCGGACCAGTTCTGGCGGTTGACGAAGACGTCGGTACGCCGGCGCACCACGTGCTTCTCGAACTTGGAGGGAAGGCCGTATTCTGTCGCGGGCATTGGTTTGCCCGTACTCTTGTTGGATTCAGGTATCACCAGCGGGGCAGCCATTGCCGTGGCAGCAGACGCTGCAACACCGGCGGCCAGGGTAGAGCCAGCCACCGCCATGCCATGACTCAGGAATCGTCGCCGGCTACTCGGCTGCGATTGAACATCACCTGTTTTTGCCGGTGAATTGCTGCGGGTTCGCACCTTGTCAGTCATACACACGCCCTCCTGTGGTTGACCATTTGGCGGTTTTTTTGTGTCCAGCAATGCGCCCGCGCAACATGGTTCCCATGCATATGAGCAAAGCCCGTGCCGGGTTTTTATCTGATTGAAATAAAAGGGATAATTATTGCCCTGATGAAACAGAATGGCTTAAGGTTTCTCTCTGAAACAATCAAGTTTCCAATTGAAACGGGGCAAAACATCCAGCCTATGGCTTAGGTGTACTCCTGGAGACTTCTGGCCTGTTATCGGACTCAACGACCTGAAAAAAAATCTCGTCGCGCCGGATCATGCCCAGTTCATTGCGCGCCCGCTCCTCTACCGCTTCCAGTCCTTGCTTCAGATCACGCACTTCCGCATCCAGGGCGGCATTGCGCGCCTGCAGCCCGCTGTTGATTTCCCGTTGCGCCTCGATCTTGCGTTCCATCTCCCAGACCCGGAACAAACCGCCCTTGCCCAGCCATAATGGATACTGGATCAGCAGGATCAGCCCGGTCAGTGTGATGGCGAGCAGCCGCATGACGTCAGTCGGCCCGCGGAGACGATCTAGCGCAGTTGGTAAAAAGCGCCACGTCCGGGGTAGCTTGCCGTATCGCCCAGATCTTCCTCGATACGCAGTAGCTGGTTGTATTTGGCCAAGCGGTCGGACCGCGACAGCGAGCCGGTCTTGATCTGCATCGCATTGGTCGCCACCGCAATGTCGGCAATGGTGGTGTCTTCGGTCTCGCCGGAACGGTGCGAAATCACCGCGGTGTAGCGTGCGCGTTTGGCCATCTCGATAGCAGCCAGGGTTTCAGTCAGCGTGCCGATCTGGTTGACCTTGATCAGGATCGAATTGGCGATGCCCTGCTCGATGCCGCGCTTCAGGTATTGGGTGTTGGTCACGAACAGGTCGTCTCCGACCAGTTGCACACGACTGCCCAGCTTGTCGGTCAGCACCTTCCAGCCGTCCCAGTCATTTTCCGCCATGCCGTCTTCGATGCTGATGATCGGATATTTATCGACCCAGGCCGCCAGATAGTCGGCGAATTCCGGCGCCTTCAGGGACAGACCTTCAGAACGCAGCGTGTATTCACCGTCCTCGAAAAACTCTGAACTGGCGCAATCCAGCGCCAGCGCCACATCTTCACCGGCGCGATAACCGGCCGCCTCGATGGCTTCAAGAATGACTTGGATCGCCGCTTCATGTTTGGGCAAACGCGGTGCGAAACCGCCTTCATCACCCACCGCGGTCGACAGGCTGCGGTCGGTCAACAATTTGCGCAACGCATGGAACACCTCGGCGCCGCAACGCAGCGCCTCACGGAAACTGGTCATGCCCACCGGCACGAGCATGAATTCCTGCATGTCCAGGCCGTTGTCGGCATGCGCGCCGCCGTTGATGACGTTCATCATCGGCACCGGCATCGCCATCGCGCCGGCGCCGCCCAGATAACGGTGCAGCGGCAGGCCCGATTCTTCCGCCGCCGCACGGGCCACCGCCATCGATACCGCCAGCATCGCATTGGCGCCGAGTCGCGATTTGTTGTCCGTGCCGTCAAGGTCGAGCAGTGTGCGGTCGACAAAAGTCTGCTCGGTGGCATCAACGCCGATCACCGCTTCGCAGATTTCAGTATTGACATGCTCGACAGCCTTCAGCACGCCCTTGCCGCCATAACGTTTTTTGTCGCCGTCGCGCAATTCAATCGCCTCGCGGCTGCCGGTGGATGCTCCAGAAGGCACCGCAGCGCGGCCCAATATGCCGGACTCCAGCAACACGTCGGCCTCTACTGTCGGGTTGCCGCGCGAATCAAGAATTTCCCTGCCGATCACATCAACAATTGCGCTCATTACCGGTCCCTGGAAAGTTCAGTCTGGTTAAAGGTTGTTTTCCGCGAAACCGTTACGCTTTACCAGCGCATCGATCTCGCACAGCGTTTTCAGCAGCGCCTTCATGTGTTTCAGCGGCCACGCATTGGGACCGTCGGAGAGCGCCTTCTCCGGCTGCGGGTGCGTTTCCATGAACAGTCCGGAAATGCCGCTGGCCAGCGCAGCCCTGGCCAGCACCGGCACGAATTCGCGCTGACCACCGCTGGTGGCACCCTGCCCGCCGGGCAGTTGCACCGAATGCGTGGCATCGAACACGACGGGGCAACCCGTATTGCGCATGATCATCAGCGAACGCATGTCGGACACCAGATTGTTGTAGCCGAAGGACACACCACGCTCACAGACCATGATGTTGTCGGTCTTGCTGGCGGCGCGCGCCTTGTCAACGACATTGACCATGTCGCCGGGCGCGAGAAACTGGCCTTTCTTGATGTTGACCGGCTTGCCGGCGGATGCAACTGCGGTGATGAAATCGGTCTGGCGGCACAGAAATGCCGGCGTCTGCATGACATCGACAGCCGCTGCCACCTGGGCGATCTCCTCGATGGCATGAACGTCCGTCAGCACCGGCACGCCGATCGTCTTGCCAACGTCGGCGAGAATTTCCAGTCCCTTGTCCATGCCCAGCCCGCGGAATGACTTGATCGAGCTGCGGTTGGCCTTGTCGTACGAGGATTTGTAGATGAACGGTATCTTCAGTTCACCGCAGATGCGTTTCAACTCCCCTGCAGTGTCCATGGCCATTTCGCGCGACTCGACGACACAGGGGCCGGCAATCAGGAAAAAAGGCCGGTCGAGTCCGACTTCGTGTCCGCACAGTTTCATGGCCGGGATACAGTCATTGCCGGTAACAGCCGTTCAACCGGCCGCGACCTGAACACCGGCGCGTATCGGCGCAGCAGCAGTCCGGTCATCAACGCGCACCAGAGCGGCTTCGACGAATGATTTGAACAAGGGATGCCCGCCGCGCGGTGTTGAAGTGAATTCCGGATGGAACTGGCAACCGACAAACCAGGGATGTCCGGGTATTTCCACCATTTCACACAATTCACCGGTCAGCGACAAACCACTGAAGCTCATGCCCGCTTCGCGCAAGCGCGGCAGGTAATGGTTGTTGACCTCGTAACGATGGCGATGACGCTCGATGATGCGATCGGCGCCGTAGATCCTGCGAACCAGCGAGCCTGCCTTCAATTCGCATTCCTGACCGCCGAGACGCATGGTGCCGCCGAGGTCGGAGCTGGCATTGCGGCGCTCGACCTGCCCGTCGCGGTCCTGCCATTCGGTGATCAGCGCCACCACCGGATGCGGCGTTTCCGCATCAAATTCCGTGCTGTGCGCACCCTCAAGCTCCGCCAGGTCGCGCGCGTATTCAATCACCGCCAATTGCATGCCCAGACAGATGCCCAGGTACGGCACGCCGTTTTCACGGGCATAACGAATTGCACCGATCTTGCCTTCAACACCGCGTTTGCCGAAGCCACCGGGCACCAGAATCGCATCCATGCTTTCCAGGCAGGCTGTGCCGTTTTTCTCGATGCTCTCGGAATCAACGTAATGAATGCGGATTTTCGAGCCGGTATGGATGCCGGCATGGATCAATGCTTCCGACAACGACTTGTAGGATTCGGTGAGGTCGACATATTTGCCAACCAGCGCAATGCTGACTTCATGCCTTGGATTTTCCAGCGCGGCAACCACCCGTTCCCAGCTCGACAGGTCGGCGGGTTTCGGATTGATGCGCAGCTTTTCGCAAACAATGGCGTCAAGATTCTGCGCGTGCAACATGCCCGGTATCTTGTAAATGCTGTCGGTGTCCACGGCGGAAATCACCGCCTCCACGCTGACATTGGTGAACAACGCAATCTTGCGCCGCTCGCCGTCGGGCAAAGGCCGGTCGGCGCGGCACAGCAGCACATCGGGCTGAATACCGATTTGGCGCAGCTCTTTGACCGAGTGCTGAGTCGGCTTGGTCTTGATTTCTCCCGCCGAGGCGATATATGGCACCAGCGTCAGGTGGATATAACAAACGCTGTCGCGGCCCACTTCGATGCCCATCTGGCGGATGGCTTCAAGGAAGGGCAGCGATTCGATATCGCCCACGGTACCGCCCACCTCGACCAGCGCGATCTCGGCCCCATCGGCGCCGCGGCGGATGTACTGCTTGATCTCGTCGGTAATGTGCGGGATGACCTGCACTGTACCGCCCAGGTAATCACCGCGGCGCTCCTTCTTGATCACGCTTTCGTAAATCTGGCCGGTGGTGAAGTTGTTGCGCTTGCCCATGCGGGCATCGATGAAACGCTCGTAATGGCCCAGATCAAGATCGGTCTCGGCGCCGTCTTCGGTAACGAACACTTCGCCGTGCTGAAAGGGGCTCATGGTGCCCGGATCCACATTGATATAGGGATCCAGCTTGAGCATTGAAACCTTGATGCCGCGGGATTCGAGAATTGCGGCGAGAGAAGCGGCAGCGATACCTTTGCCCAGGGAGGAAACCACACCACCAGTGACAAAGATAAATTTGGTCATTTCATTTAAGCCAACGCTCAGGTAAGAAAAGCTTGCTCATTTTATCGCAAATCCCGTCACCGGCCAATCCAAGCAGCGCCTGTACTCAAACTTGGGCCGGCTTGCCGCCGCGCGCCAGATACAGCCAGGTCTCGACCACCGTATCGGGATTCAGTGACAGACTCTCAATCCCCTCCTTGACCAGCCATTCGGCCAGGTCGGGATGATCCGAGGGACCCTGCCCGCAGATGCCGACGTATTTGTTGGCCTTGAGGCAAGCAGCAATCGCCAGATGCAGCATGTGCTTCACCGCGGGATCGCGCTCGTCAAAGGCATCGGCAATCAAACCGGAATCGCGATCCAGCGCCAGCGTCATTTGCGTCATGTCATTGGAGCCGATTGAAAAGCCGTCGAAATGCTCGAGAAACTGTTCGGCAAGGATGGCATTCGACGGAATCTCGCACATCATGATGATGCGCAGACCGTTTTTGCCCCGCTCCAGCCCGTTGTCCGCGAGCAACTTCAGCACTTTTTTGGCTTCATCCACGGTACGCACAAACGGCACCATGATCTCGACATTGGTCAGCCCCATTTCGTCACGGACTTTTTTCATCGCGCGACACTCAAGCTCGAAACAATCCTGAAACACCGGTGAAATGTAGCGCGAAGCGCCGCGGAACCCGAGCATCGGATTTTCTTCCCGCGGCTCGTAGCGCGAACCCCCGGTCAGGCTGGAATACTCATTGGATTTGAAATCCGACAGACGCACGATCACCGGCTTCGGCCAGAACGCCGCACCCAGCGTGGATACGCCCTCGACCAGCTTCTCGACATAGAAACTCACCGGGTCGGCATAGCCCGCACTGTGCTCCTCGACGGCAACCTTGAGGTCGGCGCTCAGGTCGGGATAGGCCAGCACCGCCTTGGGATGCACGCCGATCATGCGCGCGATGATGAATTCCAGCCGCGCGAGACCCACGCCTTCATTGGGCAGGCGCTGGAATTCGAAGGCCAGCTCGGGATTACCCACATTCATGGTGATTTTCACCGGCGACTTGGGCATGCTCGACAACGCCAGGTCGATGATCTCGGTCTGCAACTCGCCGCGATACACGAATCCGGTGTCGCCTTCGGCGCAGGACACGGTGACCGCCTTGCTGTCCTTCAGCACCTGCGTTGCATCGCCGCAGCCCACCACCGCCGGAATGCCCAGTTCGCGGGCAATGATCGCCGCATGACAGGTACGACCGCCGCGATTGGTGACAATCGCTGCGGCGCGCTTCATCACCGGCTCCCAGTCCGGATCCGTCATGTCGGTGACCAGCACATCGCCGGGTTTGACGCGGTCCATCTCGGCCGCGCTTTTGATCAGGCGCACCGGCCCGCTGCCGATGCGCTGACCGATGGCACGCCCGGTCGTCAGCACTTCGGAGCGCTCCTTCAGTCGATAACGGCGCAGCGTGTCGACTTTTTCGCTGGCTTTCACCGTTTCCGGCCGCGCCTGCAGGATATACAGCTTGCCGTCGTTGCCGTCCTTGCCCCACTCGATGTCCATCGGGCGCTTGTAATGCGCCTCAATGATCATCGCGTAACGGGCCAGCTCGTTGACTTCGGCATCGGTAATCGAAAACTTGCGCTGTTCGGACTCAGGCACCTCGATGGTCTGCACTGATTTACCGGCAGACCGGTTTTCGGTGAACACCATGCGCAACGCCTTGGAGCCGAGGCCGCGGCGCAGGATGGCGCTTTTACCTTCCTTCAAACCGCGCTTGTAGACATAAAACTCGTCGGGATTGACCTGCCCTTGCACCACGGTTTCACCCAGACCATAAGCTGAGGTGATGAATACCACCTGGTCAAAACCGGATTCGGTGTCCAGCGTGAACATCACACCGGCGGAACCTTTGTCACTGCGCACCATGCGCTGTACAGCCGCCGACAAAGCGACTTCGTCGTGGGTAAACCCTTTGTGCACGCGATAGGAAATGGCGCGGTCGTTGTAGAGCGAGGCAAACACCTGGCGGATGGCATCGAGCAGATTGTCGAGGCCGCGCACATTGAGATAGGTCTCCTGCTGGCCGGCAAAAGAGGCGTCCGGAAAATCTTCAGCCGTCGCCGACGAGCGCACGGCAAA
>JAKFUJ010000173.1 GCA_021732805.1 Betaproteobacteria bacterium
GTATCGCCGAAGCCCCGGAAAATCCGGCGCCGGAGGCGGCAATGGTTTCCATCATCAACGCCGCTTCGGTGATGCCGAGACCGCTGCCGCCGTATTGTTCAGGCATGGCAATGCCCAGCCAGCCGTCGACAGCAATCGCGGCATGGAATTCATGCGGAAATCCGCCGTCACGGTCCTTCTGCAGCCAGTAGTCCGCGCCGAAACGTGTGCAGACGCGGGTGATCGCATCGCGGATGGCGCGCTGGTCTTCGGAAAACTCGAAATCCATCAGCGTGTGATCCTCAGACGGGCAGTGTGGTTGCGCCGGCGGCTGCCAGCGCGTGGATTTCGTCATCACTGTAGCCGGCTGCGCGCAGCACTTCTGCGCCGTGTTCGCCCAGCCGTGGCGCGCCGCATTGCGGCGCCGGCGGTGTTTTTGACCATTGGGTGGCGGCACGGGTGGTGCGCAGCATGCCTTCGCTGGGGTGTGATTCCTGTCTGACAAAGCCGGTGCTGTTCAGGTGCTCATCGTCGATGACATCATCGATGGCATTCATGCGCGCGGTGGGGATGTCTGCCGCCATCAAGGCGCTCAGCCATTCATTGGTTGTGCGCTTGAGCATTTCTTCGGCCACAAAGGCATTGACTTCATCGATGCGCGCCGAGCGGTTTTCGTGTGAGTTGAACCGCGGGTCATCGCGGTACAGGTCATCACGTCCGATCAGACGGAAAAAACTTTGCCATTGTTTGTCGTTGTACATCAGCACGCAGACATGGCCGTCACTGGTGCGAAAAGGCTTGCGTTGCGGGGCCAGCACCCGTGCGTACCCGGCATTGCCCAAGGGCGGGTCAAAGGTGCGACCGCCGAGATGGTCGCCGAGGATCATCTGGCTCATGCATTCAAACATCGGCACTTCGACGGCCTGACCTGTTCCGCTGCGTTCACGATGATAGAGGGCTGTGGTCACGGCATAGACTGCATGCAGGCCGACAATGCGATCAGCCAGTGTTGCCGGGATGTAGCGGGGTTCCGTGGCGCCGGATTGCTGCAGCAGCCACGGCAGACCCGACATGCCCTGGATCAGATCGTCGTAAGCGGGCCGTGCGGCGTACGGCCCCTGCTGGCCGAAACCATAGGCGCCGACATAGATGATGCGCGGATTGACAGCGGCCAAGTCGGAATAACCCAGTCGCAAGCGCTGCATCGCCTGCGGCCGGATGTTGTAGATCAGCACATCGGCTTTCGCCGCAATGCGCAGCAGCGCATCGCGCCCGGCGGCTTGCTTCAGATCGAGGACGATGCTTTTTTTGTTGCGGTTCAGATGCAGGAACATGTGGCCCATGCCGCGATTCTTCATCGGGCCGACATGGCGCACGTTATCGCCGCCCGGGGCCTCGACCTTGATCACGCTGGCGCCGAGATCGCCGAGGATTTGCGTGGCGTAGGGACCCATGACCACCGTGGTCAGATCAACCACGGTGAGCCCGAATAACGGACCACTCATAACGGACCGCTCATCGGCTGCGCAGCTTCGCCGGAATCACGCACCCTTTGGCGCGCAGGGTTTCATCGACCCAGCTGCGATCTACCTTGCCTTTGCCGCGGATGGCCTTGAGCATGGCAGCCTCTTTTTGGGCCTGATCGATCGCCAGCCTGATGGTTTCTTCCGCCATGTCCTGCGGCAGCACCAGCAGGCCGTCGTCGTCGCCGATGACCAGGTCGCCGGGGTTGACCACCGCTTCACCGATGACCACGGGGACATTGATTTCTCCGGGGCCGTTTTTGTACGGCCCGCGATGCGTCACGCCGCTGGCATAAACGGGAAAGCTCGACATGGCCAGCGCATCGGCGTCGCGGATCGCGCCGTCGATGACCATGCCGGCTGCACCGTTGCGTTCTGCCAGCGAGGACATGATTTCACCGATGATGGCCTGGGTGTTGATGCCGCCGGCATCAACCACGATGACCTCCCCGGGACGCGCGATGTCTATGGCCTTGTGCACCATCAGATTGTCACCGGGGCTGACTTTGACCGTCAGCGCAGGGCCGACCAGTTTGCCGCCGCGATGACAGGGCCAGAGGTCGGGGCCGACGGCATGCAGTCGGTGCATGTTGTCGCTGAGATGCGCGGTGGCGATCTTGCGCAGCGCGGCGATGATCTTCGGTGAAGGACCGGGTGGAAACGGAAGAATGCGGAAGCCGATGGGAGCCATGGTCGTAAACCGGTAGTTTAAGGGGATGTGTATCGTAGCATCCGGGCCGGACCGTACGGCAGCTCATGCTAAAATTCGCAGCGTATCAGGGACGTATCAGAACACGTGATCGGGATACGCGGAGCACTTTGTAACAATCACCTGCCGCAACGCAGGGCACATAACAAAGCAAACGAAACATCAGCGTGCGCATCCTGCTCAGCAACGACGATGGCTATTTCGCACCGGGCCTTGCTGCCCTGGAACAGGCGCTGTCAGCACTGGGCACTGTTACCGTGGTTGCTCCGGAGCGCGATCGCAGCGGCGCCAGCAATTCATTGACCCTCGACCGGCCGCTGTCGGTACGCCGCGCCAGCAACGGTTATTACTATGTCAACGGCACACCGACCGATTGTGTGCATCTGGCGGTGACCGGATTGCTGCCGGATTTGCCGGATGTCGTGGTTTCCGGCATCAACCATGGCGCCAATATGGGCGATGACACCATTTACTCCGGCACGGTCGCTGCGGCCACCGAAGGTTTTCTCCTCGGCATTCCTTCGCTGGCAGTATCACTGGTCGCCGCGGGGAACGATCATTTCGAAACAGCCGGGCGCGTTGCTGCCGAACTGGTGGTGCGCTTCGCCAAACATCGTGTCGAACAACCCGTACTGCTCAACGTCAATGTGCCTGATGTGCCGCATGCGCAATTGCAGGGCATCATGGTGACGCGCCTCGGCAAGCGCCACAAGGCGGAGCCGGTGCTGAAAACGACGACGCCGCGCGGCGACACCGTGTACTGGGTAGGTGCAGCCGGTGGTGCGCAGGATGCCGGCGAGGGAACCGATTTCCATGCCGCTGCGTCCAACAGGGTGTCGGTCACGCCGTTGCAGATGGACCTGACGCGGTTTGCGCAGATGAAAACCGTCGAACAGTGGCTGGGACGGCGGGAAGACGCATGAGCGCGGCCAATTCCGGCATCGGCATGACTTCACAGCGCACGCGCATGCGCATGGTCGAGCGCTTGCGCGGGCAGGGCATCCGCGATGAATTGATACTGGCGGCGATGGGCGAGGTGCCGCGGCATATTTTTGTCGATGAAGCGCTGGCCAGCCGTGCCTACGAGGACATCGCGCTGCCGCTGGGTTTCGGGCAGACGATTTCCAGCCCTTATACGGTGGCGCGCATGCTGGAGTTGCTGCGCAGCGGCAGCGTGCTCGACAAGGTTCTGGAAATCGGCACCGGTTGCGGCTACCAGGCAACGGTGCTGTCGCGGCTTGCACGAGAAGTGTATTCAGTAGAGCGTCTCGCCCCGTTATTGACCAAGGCCCGTCGCCATCTTCGTGATGCCCGTGCACACAACGTGCGTGTGCGTAACGCTGACGGAAATCTTGGCATGCCCGAGCAGGCGCCGTTTGACGGCATAGTGGTGGCTGCGGCAGCGACACATGTGCCGCAGGCGTTGAAGGACCAGTTGGCAGTGGGTGGTAAACTCGTCATACCGTTGACGAATCACGGCAAGCAGTCGTTGCATATCATCGAAAAAACAGCGCAAGGTTATGTCGATCGCAAAGTGGAAGATGCCCGTTTTGTTCCGCTGCTCCCCGGTCTGGGCTGATGGCGGCAATTGCGTTGCGCAGATGATCAGCGCAAACCGTTTAGGTAGCTGTGTTTTCAGCATGGTTCTCGCGCTGTCTGCCGGTTGCATGACGGGTCGTCCGGCGCCGGTGACGGACCGCCTGCCTCCGCAGGCCAAATCACAACCGGTAAAACCTGCGCCACGTGCGGCACCGTTGCCGGATCAACCCCGTCCCGAAGCCTACACGGTGAAAACCGGCGATACGCTGTACAGCATTGCGCTGGAATTCGGCCTTGATTACCGTGAATTGGCAGCGTGGAACAATATTGATCCGGCACGCATCCGCGTCGGACAGCAGTTGCGGCTGTCGCCGCCGCGGGGTGTCGTGGCCACGCCCTTGCGCACCCCGGGTGGCGCGGTAGAGGCACAACCATTGGGTACTGGTCCGGCCACCGGGGGCAAAGTCGAGCCGCGTGGCGTGCGTGTGCCGTACTCGGACCAAGCCTATGCCCAGATGTCGGGTGTGAAGCCGGATCCTGCTGCAACGGCCAAGCCGCCGCTTCCACCGGATCCAAAGACGGACCCCAAACCGGTTGCAGCGGGCCCGGATGAAGTGGACTGGATCTGGCCGGTGACCGGCAGGATTGTCAGTCCGTTCAACGAAGCATCCAACAAGGGGATCGGCATTGCCGGAAAGATGGGGCAAACCGTGGTCGCCGCCGGACCAGGCAAAGTGATTTTCAGCGGTGTGGGTATTCGTGGTCTGGGCAAGCTGATCGTCATCAAGCACAACGAGAAATTTCTCAGTGTCTATGCGCACAACCGCGAACTGCTGGTGAAAGAGGGACAGTCGGTGGCCCGGGGCCAGAAAATCGCGGAAATGGGTGATACCGATTCCGATCAGGTGAAGCTGCATTTTGAAATTCGCCGGATGGGCAAGCCGGTGGATCCGGCAGGATTGCTGCCTCCTGCCTGACATTGTAAGTAATTGTTTTTATTTATTATTTTACAGAAAATTTGTCTGCGCGTTGCCTGAAAATCTGCATCGATGCCGCCTTGGCATCTCCACCGTAGCGCAAAGCGATGTATAAGGCGGTGATCTCCTGAATGGCTGCCGCAAAATCCGGCAGCCGCTGTCCTGCACGTCGTGCAAAATCGAGCGGTCCTTCCGCGACATCCCGCTGCAATCCGTGGCGAGTCAGCTTCCGGCAGAATTTGTCGTAGATTTTTTTGACCGCATCTTCGCGCACGCCGCGCAGGTCACGCAGCGCGAAGCCCGCGCCGATCAGTATCGCAACGCCGGCGCAGACCATCAGGATGAAAGCCAGGGTTTGCCAGGTGGCTTCGCTGAAGCCGATGTAGGACAGGAAGCGGCGCTGGCGATCCGGGGTATAGCCGAGTACCCACTGGTTCCAGGTGTAAGTCACCGAGTCCAGCGTCAGCCGCATGCGCTGCAGCAGCGCAAAATCGCCGCGCACGAACATCGGCAATACATCGCTGCGCGGCAGGGCGGAGGCAATGCCGCGTTCGACCCGTGCCGGAGATACCGCTGCCGTCGGATCGACACGCACCCAGCCGGTATTTTTCAGCCACACTTCCACCCAGGCATGGGCGTCTGCCTGGCGCACAAGGATATATTCACCGACAGGATTTATCTCGCCACCCAGATAACCCGTGACCACCCGCGCCGGTATGCCCGCAGCACGCATCAACACGGTAAAGGCCGATGCATAGTGCTCGCAAAAACCGCGCCGGGTTTCAAACAGGAATTCATCAACCGGGTGCTCGCCGAGCAACGGCGGCGACAGCGTGTAGACAAAATTTTCATTGCGGAACCGGGCCAGCACCTCACCGACGAGATTACGGTCGTCGGGAAATTTTTTGCGCAATTCGTCAGCGTAAGCCGAGGTTCGCGGATTGGTTTCAGGCGGCAGGCGCAGGTTGCGGGAGAGCATGCTCTGGTCATCATCCGCGCCATAGGCCACGCCTATCGAAGACACCATTTCGTAACGCACGCGGCTGCGCACCGGAGTGAAACTCAGCAACTGCATGTCGAGAGTGGCAATGGAACGCGGCGGTTTCATGCCGGGGAATTCCAGCGCGAACAGCCAGCGTTTGTTGTGCGGCTCCAGCGTCACCGTGTATTCGATCTGCGGCTTGATGTCAGGCAGATCATTGGTGCTTTGCACGATGCGCGGCGCCGTCCACGTCCTGCCGTCGTAATCCCATAACACGGGACCGCGCCAGTACAGATCCTTCGGTTCCGGAATATTGCCGTTGAACGAAGCGCGGAAGGCAATGGCGTCAGACAGGATCAGGCTGTTCAGGCTGCCCGGGCTCATGTTGTCGGAAAGCCCGCTCAATCCGGCATAGGCATCCTGCGGCAGTCCCCACAGGGGGCCCTGTATGCGGGGAAACAGCAGAAACAGCACCAGCATCAGCGGCACGCCCTGCACGATCAGTATGCCGGCGCGGCGCACCGAAGGCCGCCAGCCCGGCCATGGCCCCGTGTATTGCATGTTGATCAGACAGGCGATCAGCAGCCATGCGCAGCCCAGCATATAGGCCGCAGTCGGGATGGTCTGCGAATGCAGGAAATTGGTGACCAGCAAAAAGCAACAGAGAAAGCCCAGCAGCATGCCGTCGCGCTGGGTGCGGGTTTCCAGCAGTTTCAGCGCGAGCATCACCACCAGCAGGGCGACGCCGGCATCACGCCCGAACAGCGTGCGGTATTGCAGCAGGATCCCGGCGCTGGCGGAAACGGCGATCAGTATCAGCAGCCACTTCGGCACGGATTTTCCGCGCATGCGCAGTTGCAGCAGACGGCCGCCGGCAACGGCGATGGTGAGCAGGGAGATCCATACCGGCATGCGCAGCAGGTGCGGCACGCAGGCAAGCAGAAATCCGGCGCTCAGCCAGGCGATGTCACGGGACCCGATGACCCGCGTGTTAAGTGTGGTCGGCAGCGAGACCATGCAGGGCCAGCGCGCGCAGGCAATCGGCGCGGTGGATGGCACCGGCAGCCAACGGCAATGTCAATCCGGGCAGACGCAGGCCGTAGGCCATGCCGGCGCCGTCGGCGTCGATGACCCAGCGCGCAAGATGCGCTATCCGGTTCTCGAGATCCATCGCCGGCGGCAGTGATTCCCAGGTCAGCCAGAATTCGGCGTCGGCGCGACCCGCAAACTGTTTGGTGAGCAAGTTGTCGTCGCGTGCCACGGCCTTCCACGCGATGTGGCGCGGAGAATCACCGGGACGGTACGGACGCAGACCGGAAAATTCATCCTGACCGTGGCCTTGAATGCCGCCCTCGCCGCTGCCGGATTCCGGCGGCGGCAGGGCAAGCCCGGGTGTCGCCGGCGCCGGATATACCAGCACATGCATGTCGAGGTCGGCATAAGACCAGGCACGGAACAGGCCGACCGGAAAAAACGTGAACAGGATCACGCGTCCCGGACGCAGCCAGCCGCGGCGCCGGGTGGGTACTGCCACCGTGGCCAGCACTTCGCTGGCGGGAGGCACATCAATATAGCTTGCCGACAGGCGGTCGCGGGTCACGCCGACGCTGTAGCGGTGTAGCCGCGCCTGATTCTCGATGCGGATCTGGAATTGCGCCGCTTCGCCGGCGAACACCGGCAATACCCTGCCGGGTGCGATGCGCAGGTTGGCCAGATTGCGGAACGTGTGCAGCATCGACTGGATGCCGGTTGCACCAAGCAGAAAGGCCAGAATAAAACCAAGCGACAGGTCGTAGTTGACCGATCCGATGAGCATCAGCACGATAACCCCCGCGAACAGCAGGCCCTGGCGCGTCGGCAATATGAACACGCGCCGTTGCACCAGCACGATGGTGCCGGATTCCGGGCCGCGCCACTGGAATATCCATTCGAGGACGCCGTTCTTCAGTGCGCCGTAGAGCGAGAAGGTCTGCGCTGCGGATGGCATCAGGGTATGGCCACCTGTTGCAGCAATCGTGCGACGAGCTCACTGCGGCTGGCGCCGCCGATGTCACCGGCGGGACTCAGACGGTGCGCAACGATTGCCGGCAGCACGGTCTGCAGGTCTTCGGGCACGATATGGCTGCGATCATCCATATAGGCCCATGCCCGCGCGCCGTGCAGCATGGCCAGCGCCGCTCTCGGCGACAGTCCATGCTCGAAATGCGGTGTCTGGCGGGTGTAATTGATCAATGCCTGCAGATAGTCGAGCAGGGCCGGTGCAGCATGGACTTGCTGCACCTGACGCTGCACTTCGGCGAGACCTTCGGCGTCCAGCCGCGGTTGCAGTCTGCCGAGCAGATCACGCCGGTCGACGCCGTTGAGCAGTGCGCGCTCGGCCTCGGCGTCGGGGTAACCCAGCTCAATGCGCATCAGGAACCGGTCGAGCTGTGATTCCGGCAGCGGAAACGTGCCGATCTGGTGTGACGGATTCTGCGTTGCAATCACGAAAAAGGGCCGCGGCAGGGGACGGGTTTCGCCCTCGGTGGTGACCTGGTTTTCCTCCATGGCTTCGAGCAATGCGCTTTGCGCCCGCGGCGTGGCGCGATTGACCTCATCGGCAAGCACGACATTGGTGAATACCGGCCCCGGATGAAATTCGAAAATACCGCTGTCGCGGTTGTACACGGAAACGCCTAGGATGTCCGCCGGCAGCAGATCGCTGGTGAACTGGATGCGCTGAAACTTGAGGCCGAGCGATGTCGCGATGGCGTGCGCCAGCGTGGTTTTACCGACACCCGGTATATCCTCAATCAGCAGATGACCGCGCGCCAGAAGACAGGCAATGGCCAGCCTGATCTGCTGCGATTTACCGAGAATGACGCTGTTGATCTGGTCGGCAACGGCATTGATCTGTGCAGGCATGGCAGGCGGGCTTTCGCGGGGAGATTGGTGAAGAGAAGTGGCAATGGACAGGAAAATGACCGGGAAACAAGGGATTAGACAAGGTGTTGAGCCGATTATAAGATGAACATGCGCAAACAAGTTCAATCGCCAGTCCGACCAAGTCCAGC
Organism: Betaproteobacteria bacterium; assembly: GCA_021732805.1. Lineage (GTDB taxonomy): Bacteria > Pseudomonadota > Gammaproteobacteria > Burkholderiales > SG8-41. Next base: position 8,763 of record JAKFUJ010000173.1, read on the forward strand.
AAATTTCATCAAAACCCAGTCTCGCAATTCCGGGCATCCGCATAAAACGTGACAAATTCGACCGAAAAAGAAACTGCCGCGCAAAGCGCAGACCAGCGCCGGGTGAATTCGTTCATCAGCCGCTTGACGGCCGCTCTGCGCAATCCGTGGCTGGCCGTGATGTCTGGCGCATGCGGCCTCGGCATCGCATTTTTCGTCGCCTGGAAAATGAGTCATCTGCCGATGGCTGTATTGCTGATCGGCCTGCTCTCCGGTGGTGCGTTGATGCTGCTGGTACTGCTGAACCGGCAACTGACGACGCAGACGGCGTTGCGCAAAAGCGAATCGCGTTTCCGCGCATTGAATGCGCTGGGCTCCGACTGGTATTGGGAGGCGGATGCGGAATACCGTCTGCTGCATGTGTCGGGGGGATTTTCCCGATTGTCGGGACGCGCCGCCGGGGAAATGTCCGGAAAAGCGCTTTGGGATATTCCATTCATTACTGCGGTGGGTTCCGGCTGGGCCATGCACAAGGCGATGATTGCGCGCAGTGCGCCGTTCCGCGATCTGGTGCTGCGGTATGCGGGGCCGCAGGGTGTGATCGCCTATGGCAGCATCAGTGGCGAGCCGGTATTTGGCGTCGACGGCAGGCTTGCCGGTTATCACGGCGTCGGCAATGACATCACCGCAGAAACCGTATTGCGCCAGCAACTGCGCATGCAACATGACGTCACGCGCATCCTGACCCGGGAAAAAAACCAGCCGAAAGCCATTGTCTCGGTGATCGAAACCATCTGCCGGACCATGGAGTGGAGTTGGGGCGCGCACCGCCATATCGACCCTCAAACCTCGATGCTGACCTGCCATGAATACTGGGCGGCGCCGTGGCTGAAAGCAGATGCACTGATCGAGTTCGTGCGAACGCCCAAGCCGGCCAATCTGCAGTCCGGTACGGTCAGTCAGGCCATCACCCGTAACGAAATCGTCTTTTTCACCGACTTTACCCGACTGAACGACCGGCGCCGGGACATGGCGCGGGATGCCGGACTGCGCGGTGTGATCGTGGTTCCGGTCTGTCGCAGCAGCAAAGTCGAAAATGCTCTCGAATTTTTCAGCGAGCGGGCGGAAATGCCTGACCGGCTTGTACTTGACACCCTCGAGGCCATTGGCCGCGAGGTTGGTCATTTCATGGATCGCGCTGAAGCGCAGCAGACGAGTACGCATCTGGAACTGGAGCGCCGTCATCTGCTGGACATGCTCGAGCTGCAGCTTGAACACATGCCGGTGGCCTGCCTGCTCCATGACCAGGAATTTCGCGTGGTGTACTGCAATCCCGCCGCAGAGCGGATTTTTGGCTATGCCAATGATGAACTGCGTGGTCGCGACATCATGACATTGATCCTCGCGGAGCCTGCCCGTGCGGAGGTATGGCAGCGCCGGGCGCGCCTGCGGTCGGGCGAAATGAGCGTCTCCGGCATCAACGAAAATATCCATAAAGACGGCCGGCGCATCATTTGCGAGTGGAGCAACACGCCGCTGGCTGACGAATCGGGAAAATTCACCGGAGTGCTGGCCACGGCGCAGGATGTCACCGGGCGCATGAAAATGGTCGAAGCGCTGGAAGCGAGCGAAGAGCGTTACCGGCGGATATTCGCGGCAACCCCGCTGCCGATGTGGGTATCAGACGTGCATAAGCCGACTTTTCTCGCGGTTAACGACGCGGCCGTCGAAAAATATGGTTACACGCGCGAGGAATTTCTGACGATGACGGCACTCGATCTGCAGGTTGCGGATGACCGTGACCGGGTTTTGGAGCAGTTGCTGGTCCGGGATCCCGCCCAACCCGCGCATTTCGAGCGACGGCATGTTGCCAAAAGCGGAAAGATCATCACTGTCGAAATCACCGCACAGCCATTCCAGTATGACGGCAAACCGGCGCGCCTGATCCTGGCCATCGATGTTACTGACCGGAGGCATGCGCAACTGGCGATGGAAGAGAGCGAAGCCCGCTTCCGCGCGGTGTTCGAGCAGGCATCCGTGGGTATTGCGATCAGGGAATTTTCGACGCAACCGCGATTTCTCAAAGTCAATCGCAAGCTGTGCCAGATCCTCGGCTATTCGGAAAGCGAATTGCTGCAGAAAACAACCACCGAGCTGACGCCCGACGATGAAGTAGATGCGGCGCACGAAAAAAACCGGCAATTGATGGGGGGGGAGATCACCAGTTATTCGCGCCGTAAACGCTACAAACATAAAAACGGTCGCAATATCTGGGTCAATCTTTCAGTATCACGGTTCGAGGAAGGCAGCCACGACAAAAAAACGCCCTACCTGATATCGGTCATTGCCGATATTTCGGATCAGATGGAAAGCGAGGCGCATGTTCTGGAAAGTGAAGCCCGTTACAGGCAGATTTTTGCGCTGACGCCGTTGCCGATGTATCTACGTCATGAAGACCAGCTGTATTTTATTGATGTCAACGACGCCTGCCTGAAGATGTACGGGTACACCCGGGAAAAAATGCTGACGATGACGTTGCTGGACATGCAGACGCCCTCCGGTCGGGAGCGTTATCTGCAGCAGTCGGAGATGCCCGCCGGCGTTGTCGAGCGCCAGCATCGCCAGCATGTGCGCAGCAACGGCGAGGTGATTGATGTCGAGATTTATTCCTATCCCACCACGCTGGCGGGGGACAGGGTGAGGCTGGTGCTGATTCGTGACATGACCGACCAGTTGCGCATGGAACGTCTGCTGCGCGACAACGAGGCACGGCTGCGCGCGATTGCCGACAATCTGCCTGCGGTCATCGCTTTTTTTGATGACAAACGCCAGTTGCAGTATTCGAATATCGCATTCGACCGCTGGTTCGGTTCAGCCAGCCTGGATGTGCGGGGAGGCGTGTTGCGGGTTGGGCAGGATGTATCCCGCTACAGTGAAACGCTGCACCCGCTGCTGGAACGGGCCCTGCGCGGGGATGAGATCACCACTGAGCGTTCACTGGATACCCAGACCGGCGCACGCGTCGCGAGGCTGACGCTGATTCCGCACGTTGCCGACGACGGAAGCGTCACCGGGGTACATCTGATGGGTTACGACCTCACCGATTTCCGTCACGCCGAGGCGGAAGTACGCCATCTCAACGAACAACTGGAGCGGCGCGTCGAGCAGCGCACCCGTGCACTGGCTGCGGCGAACCGGGAACTCGAATCGTTTTCCTATTCGGTGTCGCATGATTTGCGCGCGCCGCTGCGTACCATCGACGGTTTCAGCCAGATACTGCTTGACGAGTACGCGGCGAAACTCGATGACACCGGACGCGGCTATCTTGAGCGGGTGCGCGCCGGCAGCCAGCGCATGGCGAAGCTGATCGATGATCTGCTGGAACTGGCGCGGGTGACCCGCCGTGATCCGCAGATCCGCGAATGTGATCTCTCCGGGCTGGCCCGGGAAATCGTCACCGAGCTGTCCGTGGCGCATCCGCAACGCAATGTCAGGGTCGAGGTGGCGCCGGGCATGGCGGTGGCGGCCGACGTCGGGTTGCTGCGCATCGCTCTCGACAACCTGCTGCGTAATGCCTGGAAATTCACCAGTCTTGAAGACAATGCGGTGATTGAGGTCGGCTGTGTCGAATCCGCCGACGGCCGTACTTATTTTGTCCGTGACAACGGGGTGGGGTTTGACATGGCTTACGTCAACAAGCTGTTCGGCGCATTCCAGCGACTGCACAGCGAATCGGAATTCCAGGGTACGGGTATCGGGCTGGCGCTGGTGCAGCGTGTGATCCGGCGCCATGGCGGACAGGTCTGGGCCGAGGCTGAACCGGATGTGGGGGCGACGTTTTATTTCACGCTGCCGGTGCAAGCCCTCAATGTGCTGAAACCGGCACAGCAGCTCAGGGCAGAAACATAGCGGCGACCACGCGCCGGCCTTCGCCCATCAGGATGTTGTAGGTGCGGCAGGCGGCGGCGGTGTTCATGGTTTCGAGCCCGACGCCGGCTTCAATCAGCGGGCGCATCACTGCCGGCGCGGCAAAACGCTGGCTGGATCCGGTTCCCAGAACGATGATTTCAGGCGTGTTTTTAAGCAGCATCGCCAGTGCTGGCGCATCGAGGGCTTCGAAAATGGTGACCGGCCACGGCTCCGGCGGCTGATCGGGCAGGATGATCAGCGGCTGTTGGTGGCGGATGTTGTTGACCGCGAGGTAACCCGGCCCATAGCCGGTAACCGCATAGCGGTTTTTGGCGTCTGCCAGATGCAGTTTCATAACTCTCTGATTTGCCTCGAATAATCCGCTTCGATACAATTATACGTTTTCCGCCTGCAGGCAACCGTAAGGCCGCATTTTTTGGCGCTGCAGCATTGCACAAATGACCGACCACCGGGCCTGGCCCGCAGCAGCCCTCAGAGATCCTAAATGGAAGAATTTCCGCGCATCAAACGCCTGCCGCCGTATGTGTTTAACGTTACCGGCGAGCTGAAACTCGCTGCCCGCCGGCGCGGCGAGGACATTATCGATTTCAGCATGGGCAATCCCGACCAGCCCACGCCGCGGCATATCGTCGACAAGCTGATTGAATCGGTGCAGCGCACGGATACCCACGGTTATTCGGTATCCAAGGGTATCTCGCGGTTGCGCAAGGCGATCTGCAACTGGTACCAGACGCGTTACAACGTGGAGCTCGATCCGGAATCCGAAGCCATCGTCACCATCGGTTCCAAGGAAGGCATTGCCCACCTTGCACTGGCGACGCTGGAGCGGGGCGACATCGTGCTGGTGCCCAATCCGAGTTACCCGATCCACATTTACGGTCCGGTGATTGCCGGCGCCGACATCCGCCATGTGCCGATGCACGCCGGTGTTGATTTTTTCGCCGCGCTGGAGCAGTCGATCAAGGATACCTATCCGAAGCCGAAGATGCTGATCGTCAACTTCCCGAGCAACCCGACGACGCAGTGCGTGGACCTGGCGTTTTTCGAGCGGCTGATCGCGATTGCGAAGGAGCATGACATCTACGTGGTGCACGACCTGGCTTATGCCGACATCGTGTTCGACGGCTACAAGGCGCCGTCGATCCTGCAAGTGCCGGGCGCGCGCGACGTCGCGGTCGAATTTTTCACCCTGTCCAAAAGCTACAACATGGCCGGCTGGCGGGTGGGTTTCATGGTCGGCAACCGGGAACTGGTGACTGCGCTGGCGCGGATGAAAAGTTACCACGATTACGGCACCTTCACGCCGATCCAGGTGGCGTCGATCATCGCTCTCGAAGGCCCGCAGGATTGCGTGGAAAACGTGCGCCAGATCTACCAGGGTCGCCGTGACGTGTTGTGGTCGGGCATGAACGCCATGGGCTGGGAAGTGCCCAAGCCGCAGGCTACCATGTACATCTGGGCGCCGATCCCCGAGCCGTACAAGAAGATGGGCTCGCTGGAGTTCTCGAAAAAACTGCTCGCTGAAGGCAAGGTAGCGGTGGCGCCGGGCACCGGTTTTGGCCACTACGGCGATGATTTTGTGCGTTTCGCGCTGATCGAGAATGAAGCACGGACACGACAGGCGATACGCACCATCAAGGAAATGTTCCGCAAGGACGGACTGGTGAAGTAACGGGTAACCGGAAACAGGAAAACAATGAAGCCGATCAATGTGGGATTGCTGGGCGCCGGTACTGTCGGTGGCGGCACGTTCAGGGTGCTCCAGCGCAACAGCGAGGAAATTTCGCGTCGGGCAGGCTGCACGATTCGCATCGCCGTGGTCGCGGACAAGGATGTCGTACGCGCCAAAACCGTGGCCGGTGATGCAGCGCGGGTGACTGCGGATGCGTTCGAAGTGGTGAATGATCCGCAAATCGACGTCGTCGTCGAACTGATCGGCGGCTACACCATTGCCAAGGAACTGATGCTGAAGGCGATTGCCGGCGGCAAGCACGTGGTCACCGCTAACAAGGCGCTGTTGGCGCTGCACGGCAACGAGATTTTTTCGGCGGCGCGCAAGCAGGGCGTGATGGTGTCTTTCGAGGCGGCGGTCGGCGGCGGCATCCCGATCATCAAGTCGCTGCGCGAAGGCCTGACCGCCAACCGCATCGAATGGATCGCCGGCATCATCAACGGCACCAGCAATTTCATCCTGTCGGAAATGCGCGCCAAGGGCGCGGCGTTTGCCGATGTGCTGAAGGAGGCGCAGAGCAAGGGTTATGCCGAAGTGGATCCGACCTTCGACATCGAAGGCGTCGATGCCGCGCACAAGCTGGCGATCATGGCCGCCATCGGTTTCGGCATCCCGGTGCAGTTCGACAAAGCCTATGTCGAAGGCATTTCGAAACTGGCGCAGGAGGACATCCGTTACGCCGAAGAGCTGGGTTATCGCATCAAGCTGCTGGGCATCGCCAAGCGCAAGGCGGCCGGCTTCGAACTGCGCGTGCATCCGACGCTGATTCCGGCGCGGCAACTGATTGCCAATGTCGAGGGCGTGATGAACGCGATCCTGATCAAGGGCGATGCCGTCGGCCAGACCATGTATTACGGCGCCGGCGCCGGCGCCGAGCCGACTGCCTCGGCCGTGGTCGCCGACCTCGTCGATGTCGCGCGCGCGCTGACTGCGGACCCGGAGCACCGGGTGCCGCATCTGGCTTTCCAGCATGATCAATTGTCGAACGTGCCGATTTTGCCGATGGGCGAGGTCGAGACCTCGTATTACCTGCGGCTCAGGGTTGCCGACAAGGCCGGCGTGCTGGCCGACATCACGCGCATCCTGGCCGACCAGGCGATTTCGATTGAAGCCCTGGTGCAGAAGCCGCATGACGGCGAGGAGTACGTCGACATCATCCTGCTCACGCACCTGACGCGGGAAAAGAAAATCGATGCTGCGATCCGCAGCATCGAAGCGCTGCCCGTGGTCTCCGGAAAAATCACCCGCATCCGCATGGAAGCGCTGCAATGAGCGCCCTGGCGCCAAAAGCGGCCGCAGCCGGTGCTGCTGTACGCTACGTCAGCAGCCGCGGCCGCATGTCCGGCGCGCGCTTCTGCGACGTGCTGCTGGGCGGCCTGGCACCCGATGGCGGGCTGGTGGTGCCGCAGGCCTATCCGCGGCTGGATGCGGCGGAACTGGCTGCGTTGCGCCCGTTGTCCTATCCGGATCTGGCTTTTTCGATCATCAGCCGCTTCGTCGATGACATCCCGCAGGATGATCTGGCAGCGCTGGTGCGCCGGACCTATCGCACGGAGACTTTCGGATCGACGGACATCACGCCGCTGCAGACGCTGGAACCGGGCCTGCATCTGCTGAAGCTGTCCAACGGTCCGACGCTGGCGTTCAAGGACGTGGCGATGCAGCTGCTCGGTGAATTGTTCGAATACGTGCTCAAGCGCGAAGGCAAGACGCTGAACATTCTTGGTGCTACTTCCGGTGATACCGGTTCCGCCGCTGAATACGCGATGCGCGGCCGCCAGGGCATCCGTGTGTTCATGCTGTCGCCGCACGGCAAGATGAGCCCGTTCCAGAGGGCGCAGATGTATTCGCTGCAGGACGCCAACATTTTCAATATCGCGATCCGCGGCGTGTTCGACGACTGCCAGGACATCGTCAAGGCGGTCAGCGGCGATGCCGCATTCAAGAATGCGCATCGCATCGGCGCGGTGAACTCGATCAACTGGGCGCGCGTCGTGGCGCAGGTGGTGTATTACTTCAAGGGTTACTTTGCCGCGACCCGCGGCAACGACGAGCAGGTTTCCTTTGCCGTGCCCTCCGGGAATTTCGGCAACATTTTCGCCGGCCACATCGCGCGCATGATGGGGCTGCCGATCCGGCACCTGATTCTTGCTTCCAATGAAAACGACGTACTCGACGAATTCTTCCGTTCAGGACGTTATCGCGTGCGCAGCGGCCGTGAAACCGCGCAGACCTCCAGTCCGTCGATGGATATTTCCAAGGCTTCGAATTTCGAACGATTCGTGTTCGATCTGGTGGAACGCGATCCGGCGATGGTGGCGCGGCTGTGGCGTGAGGTTGAGGATGCCGGCGGTTTCAACCTGGGTGAGACAGCGTACTGGCGGGATATCGCGCAGTACGGTTTCAAATCGGGCCGCAGCTCGCATGCCGAGCGGGTGGCGACGATACGCCGCATCCATGAACAATATGGATTGACCATCGATCCGCATACGGCTGACGGCGTCAATGTCGGCTTGCGGCTGCGTGAACCGGGCGTTCCGCTGATCTGCCTGGAAACCGCTTTGCCGGCGAAATTCGCCGAAACCATCCGCGAGGCGCTGGGCCGCGATCCGGATGTACCGCCGGGTTATGAAGGGCTGGAAAGCCGCTTGCAGCGGGTGGCGGTGATGGATCCGGATGTCGAGGCGGTG
>JAKFUJ010000024.1 GCA_021732805.1 Betaproteobacteria bacterium
GCGCGCGGTTGATGACGACATGGGCTTCGTCCTGCCATGCGGCGACGCTGTCAGCCTGCACCGGCGGGCTCATCGCGCCGCCATGGTAGGTGCGGTACATATAAAACTTTTTCAGGATCGCGGCGTCGCCGGCAACAAAACCGGAGCGCATGCCCGGCACATTGGAGCGTTTTGACAGGCTGGAAAACACCACCAGATTGCGAAAACCGGTCCGTCCCAGTTGCGACGCGGCAGCCAGCGCACTCAGCGGCGGCCTGGCCTCGTCAAAATAGATTTCTGAATAACACTCGTCGGCGGCAATTACACAGTTGTATCGGTCGGCGTACTCGAACAATCGCTGCCAGTCGGCCAGGGCCAGCACCTTGCCGGTCGGATTGCCGGGGGAACATACATATAGCAATTGCGCGCGTTGCCATACGGCATCGGGCAATTGGCCCGGATCAAATGCATAGCCGTCGCCGGACAATGTATTGATGAATTCAGTTTGCGCGCCGGCGAGCAGCGCCGCGCCTTCGTAGATCTGGTAAAACGGGTTGGGGCAGATGACTACCGGCGGTTTGCCGTCCACGCCGGGGTCGATGACGGACTGGGCAAACGCGAACAGCGCTTCACGGCTGCCGTTGACCGGCAGCACTTGTGTCGCAGGATCGGGTTGCGCGATGGCATAACGTTTGCCGATCCACTGTGCAATGGCCAGGCGCAGCGCATCGCTGCCCGGAGTGGTCGGATAAGTGGAAAGGCCATCGAGGTTTGCCGCCAGTGTGTCGCGGATGAAAGCCGGTGTCGGATGTTTGGGTTCGCCGATGTGCAGGCTCACCGTTTTGGTTGCCGGCGGCGGCTGATTGCCGGCGAGCAACGCGGTGAGCCGTTGGAACGGATAACTTTGCAGTTTTTCGAGTCGCGAATTCAACTGGAATTCCGTCAGCGTTTCGGTGAATCGGGCTCGAGCAACGGCATGTCGGGCATGCGCGCCGGCTTGAAACCGCGCTGCATATGCTGCGCGCTGACCGTGGTGAAAATGCCGCCGCGCACGTAGAAGCGGGCGGTGAGCAGCATGTAGCGCGGCTTGATGGCGCGCACCATGTCATCGAGGATGCGATTGGTGACGGCCTCGTGAAACGCCCCTTCATTGCGGAACGACCAGATGTAGAGCTTCAGGCTTTTCAGTTCGATGCAGCGTTTGTCCGGCACGTAATCGAGGATCAGCGTCGCGAAGTCCGGCTGTCCGGTTTTCGGGCACAGGCACGTAAACTCCGGTATTTCCATGTGAATCCGGAAATCGCGCGCCGGTGCCGGGTTCGGAAACGTCTCGAGTTTGCGGGAAGGCTGCGTGGACATCAGCGTACGTGTCTTTTTAATGGGGCAATTCAGTTAAAATGCGCGCTGAATTCTACCCGTTTGGCTTCGCTACACAACTTTTTCTTGGCAGAACAGCACCTTGCGCCTCAAGCAGATCAATCTCGCCGGTTTCAAGTCTTTCGTAGACCCGACACATATTCCCGTGCCGGGACAACTGGTGGGTGTGGTCGGCCCCAACGGTTGCGGAAAATCCAACATTATCGACGCTGTGCGTTGGGTGCTCGGCGAAACGTCGGCGAAGCACCTGCGCGGCGCGACCATGCAGGATGTGCTGTTCAACGGTTCGGGTGACCGCAAGCCGGTCAACCGTGCCAGCGTCGAACTGGTATTCGACAACAGTCTGGGCAAGGCCGCGGGGCAGTGGTCGAGTTATGCGGAGATTTCGGTCAAACGCATGCTTGAGCGCGATGGCGATTCCTCCTATTACATCAACAACCTCCATGTCCGGCGTCGCGACATCGCCGATATTTTTCTCGGTACCGGTCTGGGCAGCCGCGCTTACGCAATCATCGAGCAGGGCATGATTTCGCGGGTCATCGAGGCCAAACCGGAAGAACTTCGGGTATTCCTCGAGGAGGCGGCCGGTGTTTCCAAATACCGTGAACGCCGGCGTGAAACCGAATTGCGTCTGCGCGACACCCGCGACAATCTGACGCGGGTTGATGACATACGCGAGGAACTCGACAAACAACTGACGCATCTGCAGGGCCAGGCGGAAGTCGCCACCCGTTACCACGCACTGCAGGCGCAGGTTGCCGGCACCCAGCATTTGCTGTGGTTTGCCCGCCGCCAGGAATCGGCAGCGACCCGCAATCGCCACGCGCGGGATATTGAAAAACTGGGCAACGAGCTCGAAGCGGAAACCGCGCGCCTGCGTGATGCCGAGCGTCGCCTCGAAGAATTGCGCAGCCAGCATTATCGTGCCGGCGATGAAATGCATGCCGCGCAGGGCGCCCTGTATGAAACCAATGCCGAGATTGCGCGGCTTGAGCAGCAGATTGCGCATATTCGCGAAAACCGCAGTCGCGTCGAACAGCAGATTGGCAGCCTGGGCAGCCAGTCGGAAACTGCGGAGGCGCAACTCGCACAATCGCAGTCCAGTTTGATTGAATGGCGCGGTGAACAGACGCAGGCGCAGGCCAGAATCGGCGCCTGCGAAACACGTATTGCCGAAGAGCGGACGAAATTGCCGGTGGCTGAGGAAGCCTGGCGCGCAACCAGCGCGCGGCGGGATGAAGTGCAGCAGGCGATGAGTCGCGCTGAGCAGTCGCGCCAGGTGGAACAGACCAAACTTGATCATGCTGCGCGTGTACTGGAACGGTTGTCCTCCCGCGATGTGCGTTTGCACGAAGAACGCAACGCGCTCGAAAAACCCGACACTGCTGCGCTGGACGCGTTGCAATCGCGGATTGAGGGTATTGCCGTCGAGCTGTCCGGCCGACGGGAAACGGTGGCCGCGAAAGAACGCGAACTGCCGCAACTGGAGCAGGTGCTTGAGCAGCGCACCGATGCAGTGGACCAGGCGGTGCGGGGTGTCACTGCGATGCAGGCACGGGTTGAGGCCTTGCGCCAGTTGCAAGACAAGCTGGCGCACGGCCCGGATATTGATGACTGGATGACAACGCGTGGCCTCGATGGCACGACGCGACTGTGGCAGGGGATCGCCATTGAAGCCGGTTATGAAGACGCGCTGGAGGCGGTGCTGCGCGAGCGGCTGAATGCCGTGATGCTGGACGGGCTGGAAGCCTGCGGCCAGTGGGGCGATGTGCCGCCGGGCAAACTGGCCGTGGCCGAGGTTGGCGGCAACGGGTATACGGGCGCCGGTGCGCCGATTCCCGCAAAAGCAACACCTCTGGCGCGTTTCGTGACCTGCCGCGATCAACGACTGGGCGCTGCGCTGGCCGACTGGCTGCACGGCGCGTTTGTGGTTGAAGATCTCGCAACCGGACTGACAGTGCGTGCGCAACTGACGCCGGGGGCGATGCTGGTTTCGCGAGACGGTTATCTGTTTACCCGCCACAGCCTGACGTTCCATGCGCCGGATTCGGAATTGCACGGCGTATTGTCAAGACAGCGTGAAATCGAAAAGCTCGATGCCGATGTTGTCGTCAAAAAAGATGCCATCGAGGGGCTGCGTGCCGCCGCCGATGAGCAGGCGGCGCGTATTGCGACTGAAAAGAACACACTGGGTATTTTGCGCGAGGAAGTCGGCGGGTTGCAGCAGAAACATCATGGCTTGCAGATGGAAGGCGTGCGGCTGACCGAGCAGACCCAGCGCCTGACGCAACGCGGCGAGCAGATTGCAGCGGAGCTGGCCGAAATCGCCGAGCAGGTTGCGACTGAAACGGCGCAGCACGCCGAGGCAACAGCCAATCTTGCGCGTTTTGGTGAAGATGCCGGTGGTTTCGCGCGTGAGCTGGAAATGGCACTTGATCTGTACCGTCAGGCGCAGTCTGCACTTGACCGGCAACGGGAAACCGTGCAGCTGGCAGAACGCGAGTTGCAGGAGGCTGTATTCCAGGGCAAAACCTCTTCAAACAAGATTGCCGAAGTCGAACGCGCGATTGCCGCGGCGGATGAAAACATTGAGCGGCTGCGCCAGGGATTGGCTGCGGAGCGGGAGACTTTGTCGCACCTCGACGAATCGCCCTGGCAAAGCCAGTTGCAAATCGCGCTGTCACTGCGCGGTACCAAAGAGCAGGCGCTGGCAGTGGCGCGTGACGCACTGGAAGCCACCGAAGCGCAACTGAAAGCGGTTGAGCAGGAGCGCATGGAGGTCGAGCAGAAGCTCGGGCCGTTGCGCGAACGCATCAGCGAAGTGAAGCTGAAGGAGCACGAGGCACGGATCAACGAAGAGCAGTACGCGCAGCAGCTCGCGGAAGCCGGCGCCGACGAAGCGGCGCTGGCGCAGCAGATGGAGAAGGGGATGCGTTCGGGATCACTGCAATCCGAGATCAACCGCCTTAATGCCGAGATCAAGGAACTGGGCGCAGTCAATCTGGCCGCACTCGAAGAACTGGAAACGGCGCGTGAGCGCAAAACCTATCTTGATGCGCAGTCGGCGGACCTGACATCGGCGATGAACACGCTGGAGGACGCGATTCGCCGCATCGACCGTGAAACGCGCGAACGTTTGCAGACAACGTTCGACGAGGTCAATGTCCATTTCTCGAAAATGTTCCCGGCGCTGTTCGGCGGCGGCCATGCCAGGCTGCTGCTCACCGGCGATGAGATTCTCGATTGCGGCGTCCAGGTTGTCGCCCAGCCGCCGGGCAAGAAAAACAGCTCGATTCATCTGCTGTCGGGCGGCGAAAAGGCGCTGACCGCGATGGCGCTGGTATTCTCGATATTCAAATTGAATCCGGCGCCGTTCTGCCTGCTGGATGAGGTCGATGCGCCGCTCGATGACCACAACACCGGGCGTTTCTGCGAACTGGTGAAAAAAATGTCCGAGCAGTCGCAGTTTGTGTTCATCAGTCACAACAAGATCACCATGGAAATGGCCAACCAGCTGCTCGGCATCACCATGCAGGAGCCTGGCGTGTCCCGTGTGGTGGCGGTGGATATCGACGCTGCGATGAAACTGACCGAAGAGGCGGCTTGACGGCCGACCCCGTATGAGCGACCTGCAGATCGCATTGGCGGTAATCGGGCTGTTGGTGATCGGCGGGGTTTATGCATTCAATCTGCTGCAGGAGCGCAAGCTGCGCCAGCGGCTGGAGCGTGCGTTCGAGGGCGAGCGGGATGATGTGTTGCTGAAGGCTGCGCCGGAGCGGGATCAGGCTGCGACAGCGTCCCTTGAGCCCCGCAATGCGCCGCCACGTATCGAACCGCGCCTGGGTGGTGCTGCGCCGACTGCCTCGGTCACTCCTGCAGCCTCAAGGCCAACAGTTGACGACGCCGATCCGGAAATCGAATTTATTGCGGAAATCGAGCTGGACAAACCGGCGGACAATACCGCCTTGCGTGAACTGCTGTCCCAGTTGACCACTTTCGGCAAGCCGGCGCGATTGCTCGGCTGGAATGAAGCCGCGGACATCTGGCTGATGCTGGGTCGCGGCGCCGAAGGCGATTTCCTGCGACTGCAGGCGGTCCTGCAACTGGTTAATCGCGCGGGTCCGCTGAACGCACCGCAGCTCAACGGTTTTTGCGATGTATTGCGCGCCTGGGCCGGACATCACGGCGCGGAAGTCCGTATTGATGATACGGCCGAGGCTTTGCAGAAGGCGCGCGAACTCGATGCATTCTGTGGTGAAACGGATGTGGCGATCGGATTGAATGTCGTCGCGCAGTCTGGTGCGGCATTTGCCGGTGAGCAGATCGCCGCTGCCGCAGAAGCTGCAGGCTTTACGCTGGAGGCTGACGGCCTTTTTCATTGGCAGGATGCCGCCGGTGAAACCCTGTTCACCATGGAAAATCAGGGACCCGAGCCATTTTACGATGAACGGCTCGCGGCGATGCAGACATCAGGGCTGACCCTGCTGCTTGATGTGCCGCGCGTTACTGATGGTGCTGCCGCGCTGGATCGCATGGCACAGGCAGCCGCATCAGTCGCATCTGCACTCGGCGGTTTGGTCGTAGATGACAATCGTGTACCGCTGCAGGATGCCGCCGTAGCGCGCATCAGAACCCAGGTGCAGGGCATCTGCGCGATGATGGCGGAGCGCCGGATTCCCGCCGGCAGCCAGCGGGCGCAGCGGCTCTTTGCATGACCGCGGACGCGCTGCGGGAGCGCGTAATACGCCTTCGCAAGGTCATCGACGATCATAATCACCGCTACTATGTGCTGGACAATCCTTCGGTATCCGATGCCGGCTATGACCGTCTGTTTCGTGAACTGCAGGAACTTGAGTCTGCGCATCCTGAACTGATCTCTGCGGATTCGCCCACGCAACGGGTTGGTGCTGCGCCGCTGACGGATTTCGAACCTGCGCCGCACCGGCAGCCGATGCTGTCGCTGAACAATGCATTCGCCAGTGATGAGGTCGAGGCTTTCGACCGTCGCATACGCGAATTGCTGGGTCAGGATGAAATTGAATATGCGGTTGAACCCAAATTTGATGGACTGGCAATCAGCCTGATTTACGAAAACGGCCTGTTCATCCGCGGCGCCACCCGCGGTGACGGTTACACCGGTGAGGATGTAACCGCCAATCTGCGCACTATTCGTTCCATACCCCTGCGCCTGTCTGTTGACGGCAATCTGCCTTCGCTGGAAATTCGCGGCGAAGTGCTGATGCTGCGTGCGGATTTCGAGCGCCTTAACCGGCAACAGCAGGCGCAGCAGGCTAAGCTCTTTGTCAATCCGCGTAACGCGGCGGCCGGTTCATTGCGGCAACTGGATCCGCGCATCACCGCCGGACGTAAATTGACTTTTTTTGGTTATGGCATTGCTGCAGCTGAAATTCCGTCCAACCTCAAGAGTCATTCACAAGTAATTGATTTTATTGATATAAATGGATTTCGTGTGGCGCGAGAACGCGATGTGGTGCGCGGCGTTGCCGGTTTGCTGGACTATTACCGGCGCATCGGCGGAATCCGCCCCGGTTTGCCCTACGATATCGACGGCGTGGTCTACAAAGTCAACAGCCTGGCGGCGCAACAGAAGCTGGGACACGTCGCACGGGCGCCGCGGTTTGCCGTTGCCCACAAGTTTCCGGCGGAAGAGGCGATCAGTGTGGTGCTCGACATCGATGTGCAGGTCGGGCGCACCGGCGCTCTGACCCCGGTGGCACGGCTGCAGCCGGTATTTGTCGGCGGCGTGACGGTGACCAATGCGACCCTGCACAACATCGACCAGGTTCGCGCAAAGGATGTGCACGCCGGTGACACGGTGGTTGTCAGGCGGGCGGGTGATGTGATCCCGGAGGTAGTGCGTGTGGTGCCGGACAAGCGACCGGCGCAGGTGCGGCAGTTCGAGATGCCGGAGCAGTGTCCCGTGTGCCAGTCGCGAGTCGAGCGCATCGAAAGCGAGTCGGCCTATCGCTGCACCGGCGGACTCTATTGCCCGGCACAGCGCAAACAGGCTTTGCTGCATTTTGCGTCGCGCCTGGCCATGGATATTGAAGGTCTGGGCGAGAAGCTGGTCGATCAGTTGGTCGACAGGGACATCGTCAAAACCCCCGCAGATGTTTTTGCTTTGGACGTTGCAGTACTTGCCGGTCTTGAGCGCATGGCGGAGAAGTCGGCAGACAATATGATCGAGGCCGTAAAGCGCAGCCGGAATACCACGCTGGCACGTTTTATCCACGCACTGGGCATCTACCATGTCGGCGAGGAAATATCGCGCATACTCGCCTTGCATTTCGGCAGTCTTGATGCGCTGCTGTCCACTGACTGGGACGCGCTGATCGCGGAAAAAGAGCAACTGCAGAAGGAAAATACCAGGCGGCGCGCCAAAGGACTCGACATCGAAGAGCCGTTGCTGTCCGGCGTTGGTCCCGAGATCATGCGCAGTATCGCCAATTTTCTGGCCCAGGAACATAATCGTGATGTCATTGCGCAACTGGTTGCGCGGGGTGTGCGGATTGCCCCCGAACAGGGCGTGTCAGGCGGCAGTCTTGCCGGTAAAACATTGGTGCTGACCGGTACGCTGCCCGGTATGAGTCGCGATGAAGCGAAAGCGAAAATCGAGCAGGCGGGCGGCAAGGTTACCGGCAGCGTGTCCAAAAAAACCGATTTTGTGGTGGCCGGTAGCGAGGCCGGCAGCAAGCTGGACAAGGCGCAATCCCTTGGTGTTGCCATCATCGACGTGCAGCAGTTGATGGCGTTGCTTAAACCATGACCCCGGGGAATGCACCTTGAAAGACAATCGGGCCGCGACGGTTGACCGGATATAATCAACCACTGATTTTTTATCTTGCATTTCTCCGTCAGGCGCTGACATGGCCAAAAAAAAATTGATGATCATCATGGTCAATACCGATCCGTCCAATGTGCCGGAGCTGGGCGCGCCTTTTTTTCAGGCAACCGTGGCCGCGGCGATGGACTATGAGGTCGAGGTGGTCCTGACCGCACGTGCCGGGGAGCTGGCGAAGAAGGGTGTAGCTGAAAACCTGTTTGTCACCGAGGGCTCCCGCAAGAGCGTTTATGATTTCATCAAGGATGCACATGAGGCGGGGGTCCGCTTTACCGTGTGCACGCCAACGCTGGAATTGTGGGGCGATGACCTGATTCCGGAAATCGATGAAATCATCGGCGGCGCCTATGTCATCGAACAGGCGATGGACGATGATGTTGTCACCTTCACCTACTGAGGTGCAGGCAGAGCGTATTACACCGGCCGAAGCCCACGCTTTGCTGGAAGGCGCCGACCTGCTGCTGAATCCGGCGGAGGTTGCGCAGGCCGTGACGCGCGTGGCGGTTGAAATCAGTGCGGTTCTCAATGCGGAGCATCCGCTGCTGCTCGCAGTGATGCGCGGCGGCGTGGTGTTTGCCGGGCAGCTTCTGCTGCAATTGCGGTTTCCGCTGGAATTTGATTATGTCGATGTCACGCGTTATGGGCCGGCAACCAGGGGCGGCAAACCGGAGTGGCGCGTCGATGTCAGCGTGAATGCAGTGCGCGGGCGCACGGTGCTGGTGGTTGATGACATACTCGACGAAGGCCATACCCTGGCATGCATTTGCGACCGGCTGCTGGAGGCCGGCGCGAAACGCGTATTAACGGCGGTGTTCGCCGACAAACAATTGCCGGACGAAAAGCCGGTGGTTGCCGATTTTATCGGAGTCAAAGTGCCCGATCGTTATGTTTTCGGATTTGGCATGGATGTGCGCGGCCTGTGGCGCAATCTGCCGGCGGTGTATGCGTTGCGCCGTGATCAATTGGATTGATTTTTCATGCTCGGCATCATCGGCGGCAGCAGTCTGAACCGGATCCCGGATCTGGTAAATCCGCGGCGGGTATCCGTCACCACGCCGTACGGTGAACCGTCAGCGGCGCTGACCGCCGGTTCGTTGCACGGGACCGAAGTGGTGTTTCTCGCGCGTCATGGTGACAGCCATACCGTTGCGCCGCACCGGATCAATTATCGCGCCAATATCTGGGCGCTGCATGCGCAGGGGGTGCGTGCGCTGGTCGCCGTGGCAACGGTGGGCGGCATCCGCGATGACCTGGTTCCGGGCACATTGCTGACGCCGGATCAGATCATTGATTACACCCACAGCCGGGAATCGACGTTTTTTGACGGCGGGTTGCAGCCATTGCAGCATATTGATTTCACCCGCCCGTTGAGCGCCGCTGTACGCCGCCGGTTGATGCAGGCCGGTGCAGCAGCCGGAGTGGCCATGCGTGATGGCGGTGTTTATGGCGCAACCCAGGGACCGCGTCTTGAGTCGGCTGCCGAGATCGAGCGCATGGCGCGGGATGGCGCGGATGTCGTCGGTATGACGGCCATGCCCGAGGCTGCTCTGGCGCGGGAACTCGACATGGATTATGCATTGTTGTGTGTGGTGGTCAATGCGGCGGCCGGGCGTGGCGCCAATGCCGATGGTGTGGCCATTGAGACCATCAAGGCCGTCGCTGAAGCCGCGATGCTGAAGGTCAACGTGGTGCTTGCAGGCATGGCGGAGCAGCATGGCCGTTAAACCGGTTCTGCGCATGGGTGACGTGCGTTTGCTGCAGGTGTCGCAGCCGGTGGCGCATTTTGATACACCTGAACTGCATACCCTGATCGCCGACATGGAGGACACCATGCAGGCACTGAACGGCGCAGGACTTGCGGCACCCCAGATCGGCGTTCTGCTGAGAGTGGTTATTTTCGGTATTGCCGCCAATCCGCGTTATCCCGATGCCGAGCCGGTGCCGCAGACGGTGCTTGTCAATCCGGTGATCACGATGATGGATGCAGAAATGGAAGAGGGCTGGGAGGGCTGCCTGTCAGTGCCGGGCATGCGCGGCCTGGTGCCGCGGCATTTGCGGCTGCGTTATCAGGGCTTTGATGCCCAAGGCGCCGGGATAGACCGTACGGTGGACGGTTTTCATGCGCGGGTGGTGCAGCATGAATGCGATCATCTCGACGGCGTACTCTATCCGATGCGCATCCGCGATCTGCGCAATTTCGGGTTTACCAGCGAGTTGTTTCCGGGTGAGACGATTGAAGACGATTAAACGTGCAGACTTCAGACACGTAGCTGGTCGAGCAGTTCGCTTTCGAAGCGCACCACGGTTTTGGAGTTTTTAAGCGCCGCACCGCTGACCACGAAAATATCCTCGGCACGGGCGCCCAGCGTGTTGATTTTTGCCGAATGCAGATTGATGTCGAAGGCGGTCAGCATGCGCGACACCCGTGACAGCAGTCCGGGGCGGTCGCCGGCGACGATGGACAGCAGGCGATAGCTGCCGCGTTCGTCGGACTGGATCAGCACTTCCGGCGTGATCGGGAAATGGCGCAATTGCCGGCTCAGTCGCGGTTTGGTCAGCGGCGGCAGCGGCGTTTTCCGGGAAAGCTGATCCTTCAGTTCGTATTCAATGTAACTGATCAGGTCGCGGTATTCAGGCTGCCTGTTTGATGCGTCCTGAATGTGGAAGGTGTCGAGCGCATAACCGTGGCGCGTGGTATGGATCTTGGCTTCGAAAATATCAAAGCTGATCCCTTCAAAAAAGCTGCAGATCCGCGAAAACAGCTCGTTCTGGTCGGGCAGATAGACCAAAACCTGCAGGCCTTCGCCGATTGGCGACAGTCGCGCCTTGACCACCGGTTCGGTCGAGGTCACGCTGCGATAGAGGTGGCGGGTGTGCCAGGCGATCTCCTGCGCTTCATGGCGCAGGAAATAGGCGGTATCGAGCTGTTTCCAGAATTCCGCGTAATCCGCTTCGGGGACCGCGTACAGCCGCAGGCGCACCATGGCGTCTTCCTGACGTGCCTGCTGGCCGTCCTGGCGAGCGCTGCGTTCGCCGCTGAGCATGCGCCGGGTTGCATGAAACAGGTCTTCCAGCAGTTTGGCTTTCCATGCATTCCAGACTTTGGGGCTGGTGCCGCGGATGTCGGCAACGGTGAGCAGGTACAGCGCAATCAGATGCCGCTCGTCACCGACACGTTCGGCGAAGCTGCGCACGGTTTCCGGATCCGTCAGGTCCTGCTTCTGCGCGGTGGCCGACATCACCAGATGCTGTTCAACCAGCCACGCCACGAGATCGGCTTCTGCTGCATTCAGACCGTGGGCTTTGCAGAAACGCAGGGCATCAGCCTTGCCCAGTTCGGAATGGTCGCCGCCGCGACCCTTGGCGATGTCGTGGAACAGGGCTGCGAGGTAGAGCAGTTCCGGTTTGTCGAACTCGCTCATCAGGCGGCTGCACAACGGGAATTCGTGGGCCAGTTCCGGCACCGCAAAACGGCGCACATTACGCACGACTTTGAGAATATGTTCGTCTACGGTGTAGACATGGTACAGGTCGTGCTGCATTTGCCCGGTGACGCGGCCGAATGCCGGTATGTAACGGCCGAGGATGTCGAAGCGGTGCATGCGTTGCAGCTCGCGGATCATCCGTGTCGGGCTGCGCAGGATGTCCATGAACAGCGCACGCATGCGCGGGTCGCGGCGCGCCGCCGGGTTGATGCGCCGGCGTGCGCGCCACAGCGCACGCAGCGTCACCGCGCCGATGCCCTTGATGCCGTGATGCTGCTGCAGCAATGAGAATACTTCCAGTATCGCGCAGGGATCGCGTTCGAACATGGTTTCGTCGGGAGCAGACAGCAGTTCACCGCGAATCACGAATCGCGGATTGAGCGGCGTGATCACGCTGCGGTTGGCAGGCGGGGCGATGCGCAGCGCCAGATTCTGCAGCAGGATGGTGTTCAGCTGGCATACCGATTTTGCAGTCTGGTAATAACGCTGCATCAGGCGCTCGCTGGGCCGGCGATTGGCGCGGGTGGCAAAGCCGAGCTGCTTGGCCAGTGTGGTCTGGTGGTCGAACAGCAGGCGGTCCTCGTGACGCCCGGAAAGGTAATGCAGATGTATGCGCAACAATTCAAGAACGCGCTCGTGGCGGCTGATGGCGCGCGCTTCATCGCGGGTGATGAAGCCGCGGCGCGCGAGCTCAAGCCAGGTCCGTCCAAGACCCGCTGCACGCGAAATCCACAGTATGGTGTTCAGGTCACGCAGTCCGCCGGCGCTTTCCTTGATATTCGGTTCAAGGTTGGTTTCCTGGTGGCGTGAATGGCGTTCCTGCTGCTCAATGAGTTTTGCGCGCAGAAAAGCGGCGGGATCAATCGATTGCTGCACTTTCCGGTTGAACCGCCGGTAGAGATCACGATTGCCGGTGAGCAGGCGGGCCTCCAGCAGGGTTGTCTGTACGGTGATGTCTGCGGATGCCACCTCCAGGCACTCGTCCAGCGTGCGCACGCTGTGTCCGACGTCCAGCCCGATGTCCCACAGCGTGCCGACCAGCGCTTCAAGTTTTTCGCGAATTGCAGCATCGGCGGTGGCCGGCAACAGAATCAGGATATCGACGTCGGAGTGGGGGAACAACTGGGCGCGGCCGTAACCGCCGACCGCGACCAGTGCGATGTTCACCGGCATCTGGTTGGATTTCCAGGCCAGCCGCAGATGACGGTCGGTCAGCAGCGACAGGCGGCGCAAAAGGTCGCGGCCCGGATTTCCTGTTTCGAATTTTTTCTGCAATCCGGCACGATCTGCAGCCAGAGTCGCGCGCTGCAAGTCGTGCGGTGTGCTACGGGCGGTAGTCTGCTGCGTAATGGAGGTGGCGCGGTTCATGCGAGGCGGCGTTCAGCGCTGATGCCCGATGCTCAGAGGGGAGGGGCAGGCGTTGCGGCGGACACGGTCAGTACTTCGTAGCCGCTGCCGGTCACCAGCACGGTGTGCTCCCACTGTGCGGACAGGCTGTGATCCTTGGTGACGATGGTCCAGCCGTCTGCCAACTGGCGAATATCAGGGCGGCCGGCATTGATCATCGGCTCTACCGTGAAAATCATGCCCGCCTCCAGACGCATGCCCATGCCGGGACGGCCGTAGTGCAGGATCTGCGGCTCCTCATGGAATTTGCGGCCGATGCCATGCCCGCAGAATTCGCGGACCACGCTGCAGCCGTTTTTTTCGGCATGCACCTGTATGGCATGTCCGATGTCGCCCAGTGTGTTGTCCGGGCGAACAGCGCGTATGCCGCGCCACATGCAGTCGTAGGTCAGGTCGATCAGCCGGCGCGCCTGTATCGAGGGCGAGCCGATACTGAACATGCGGCTGGTATCGCCATGAAAGCCGTCCTTGATGACGGTGATATCGATGTTGATGGTGTCGCCATTTTTGAGCTTTTTCTCGCCGGGTACGCCGTGGCAGACCACATGGTTGACGGAAGTGCAGATGGATTTCGGATACGGCGTATAACCCGGTGGCGTGTAGTTCAGCGGTGCCGGTATCGTGCCCTGCTCATTGACCATGTAATCGTGGCAAAGGCGGTCGAGTTCTCCGGTGGTGATGCCGGCCCTGACGTGCGGGGTGATGAAGTCGAGCACTTCGGCGGCGAGGCGCCCGGCGACGCGCATGGCCTCGATTTCCTGCTGATTCTTGGGATTTACGGCCATGAAAGCGGGTTTTGTGCGCGCAATTTTGCGGCGCAGGATGAGTTGTTGCGTAAAAGCGGCGATTCTAACAGGTTGTAACCATTCAAAAAATTCAGGTTTCAGGGGCAAGTAAGGCAGGTTGGCGGCGCGGGTTGCGGCATGGCGTACGGCTTGAGGTAGAAGCGCTTTGCGTGCTAAAATAAGGAGTTAGCTGGGTTCTGTGGCTGCACGTTTTGCACGGCCGGGACCGGCAACTACCCCACACACCTGTCGACGTTAAGGGTGCCCGGATTTCCGGGTCGCAATGGACAGGTGGCGGATTAACCCTAACTGGAGAATTGCACCATGTCAGTCACCATGCGCGAAATGCTTGAGGCCGGCGTACATTTCGGCCATCAAACGCGTTACTGGAATCCGAAAATGGCGCCGTACATTTTCGGTCATCGCAACAAGATCCACATCGTCAATCTGGAAAAGACGATGGTTCTGTACCACGATGCACTGAAATTCGTGCGCCAGCTGACCTCGAACAAGGGCAGCATCCTGTTCGTCGGCACCAAACGCCAGGCTCGCGAGATTGTGCGCGAAGAAGCCCAGCGTTGCGGCTCCCCTTACGTGGATTACCGCTGGCTCGGTGGCATGCTGACCAACTATAAGACGGTCAAAGGCTCGATACAGCGACTGAAGGACATGCTGGTCATGCGCGAAGACGGCTCGTTCGAGAAGCTGTCGAAGAAGGAGGCCCTGCAGTACGAGCGCGAAATTACCAAACTTGAGCGCAGCCTCGGCGGCATCAAGGACATGAACAGCCTGCCGGATGCGCTGTTTGTGATTGATGTCGGCTATCAGAAGGGCGCAATTTCGGAAGCGAAAAAACTCGGCATTCCGGTCATCGGCGTGGTCGATACCAATCATTCTCCGGACGGCGTGGATTATGTGATTCCGGGCAACGACGATTCGAATCGCGCAATCAAGCTTTATGCGCGCGGCATCGCTGATGCCGTGCTTGAAGGGCGCAGCACCAGTATCCAGGAGATCGTCAAAGGCGGGTCCGACGAGTTTGTGGAAGTCGAAGACGGCGAAACCGCCGCGTCCTGACCGGGCTTCACGACATATTCAAGGGGCGAGCAGCCCCTTTTTTTTAATTGGCGCAAGAGGAATTGCAGTAATGGCAGAAATAACAGCGGGCATGGTGCGGGATTTACGCTTGAAAACCGATGCACCGATGATGGAATGCAAAAAGGCGCTGACCGAGGCTGGCGGCGATCTGGACAAGGCCGAAGAAATCCTGCGGGTCAGGCTCGGCAACAAGGCGAGCAAGGCGGCTTCGCGGGTTGCCGCTGAAGGCGTGGTCGCGATTCATATTTCGACGGACGGCAAGCTCGGCGCAATCATCGAAGTCAATTGCGAAACCGATTTTGTCGCCAAGAATGACGATTTTCTGGCGTATTCTGCCGATTTGGCGAAGCTGGTCGCGGAATCCAGTCCGGCGGATGTGGCTGCGCTGTCCGGCCTGTCGACGGTTAGCGGAAATGTTGAAGAACGGCGCAAGGCGCTGGTGGGCAAGATTGGCGAGAATGTCAGCATTCGCCGTTTTTCGCGGATTGCCGCAAAAGGAAAGCTGGCTTCCTATATTCATGGCGGCGCAAAAATCGGTGTGCTGGTGGACCTGGTTGGCGGCGATGAGATGCTCGCCAAAGATATCGCGATGCATATTGCCGCCAGCAAGCCGAAGGCGCTGGATGTTTCCGGAGTCTCGGCAGAGGCTATCGCAACCGAGCGCCGGGTGGCGACCGAGAAGGCCGCTGACGATGCAGCCAAGACCGGAAAATCGATTCCGCCGGAAATCATGGCCAAACGCATCGAAGGTTCGGTGCAGAAATTCCTCAAGGAAGTGACGCTGCTCGGTCAGTTGTTCGTCAAAAACGACAAGCAGACCATCGAGCAGTTGCTGAAATCGGCCAATGCCAGTGCTGCCGGATTCGTGTTGTATGTGGTCGGCGAAGGCATCGAGAAGAAAAAAGACGATTTTGCCGCCGAGGTCATGGCGCAGGTCGGGCAGGCGCGGCAGCAGGCATAAATACCTTTAAAAACAATTACTTATATATCAATGGCGCACGCACCAGCCTATAAACGCATTTTGCTGAAATTGAGCGGCGAAGCGCTGATGGGGGATGACAGTTATGGCATCAACCGCGGCACCATCGACCGCATCGTCGCCGAGGTGGCGGAAGTTTCGCGTCTGGGCGTCGAAGTCGCGGTGGTTATCGGTGGCGGCAACATTTTTCGCGGTGTCGCGCCGGCGGCTTCGCATATGGATCGCGCCACCGCCGATTACATGGGCATGCTGGCGACGGTGATGAACGCGCTGGCGCTGCAGGACGCGATGCGTCATGCCGGTTTGCAGAGCCGGGTGCAGTCGGCCCTGAATATCGAGCAGGTGGCTGAACCCTATATCCGCGGCAAGGCGATGCGTTATCTGGAAGAAGGCAAGATCGTCATTTTTGCTGCCGGCACCGGCAATCCGTTTTTCACGACCGATACCGCAGCGGCGCTGCGCGGCATGGAAATGAACGTCGATCTGGTGCTGAAGGCAACCAAGGTTGATGGCGTTTACACCGATGATCCGAAGACGCATCCGGATGCGATGCGCTACCAGCGGTTGACGTTCGACGAGGCGATCATCAAGAATCTGAAGGTGATGGATGCCACGGCACTGACTTTGTGCCGCGACCAGAAATTGCCGATCAACGTATTCAGCATTTTCAAGCCGCAGGCGCTGAAACGGGTTGTCATGGGGGAAGATGAAGGAACGATGGTTCATGTTTGACAGGAGGCTGCCATGATTGCTGATGTGAAAAAAAACGCCGAGCAGAAAATGAAAAAGTCGGTGGAGGCGCTGAAGCTGGATCTCGGCAAGATCCGCACCGGTCGTGCGCACACCGGTCCGCTGGAC
>JAKFUJ010000052.1 GCA_021732805.1 Betaproteobacteria bacterium
AGACGATCTCGTCGGGTTTACCGTAGGCCAGCACCGACCCGTCATTGATGATATAGGCACGGTCGCAGATGCCCAACGTTTCGCGGACATTGTGATCAGTGATCAGCACGCCGATGCCGCGTTCCCGCAGGAAACCGATGATTTTCTGGATTTCGATGACGGCGATCGGATCCACGCCGGCAAACGGCTCGTCAAGCAGGATGAATCGTGGCTCGGTGGCCAGCGCGCGGGCGATTTCAACACGCCGCCGCTCGCCGCCGGAGAGACTGATGGCGGGATTATCGCGCAAATGCCCGACATGCAGATCCTGCAGCAGGCTGTTCAGCCGTGATTCGATGATTTCTTCGTCACTGTGGTAAAGCTCGAGTATCGCCCGCACATTGTCGGCAACCGACAGCCGGCGGAAAATGGAGGCTTCCTGCGGCAGGTAGCTCAAGCCCAGCCGCGCGCGCCGGTGTATGGGCATGTGCGTCAACCGCTCGTCATCAAGAAAAAGTTCGCCGCCGTCCATCGCCACCAGTCCCACCATCATGTAGAAGCAGGTGGTTTTACCCGCGCCGTTGGGACCGAGCAGGCCGATCACTTCGCCGCTGCGCACTTCCAGCGATACGTCCTTGACGACCGTGCGCGAACGATAACGTTTGTTGAGTCGTTCGGCCTTGAGCAGGAATTCTCCCGGCGGCCGGGCGCCGGATGCTGCTTCGGTGCTCTGTGTCTGCTGCACGATGTCGATGATGCGCTCAGGGCGGGGGCGGCTTCAGTTCGCTGCGCGGCGAACTGAGTGATGCGTCGGATTTGAGCGGCACCGGGGTTTGCGGCGCCGGCTTTTCCTTGGGTTTGGGCTGCAGTACGGCACGGACGCGGCCGTCGGAGTTTTCCGCAGCAGCAGCCTTGGCGCCGCCGCCGATGACCTGGAAAAATTCAGTGTTGGCGTCGTACGAAATGTAGTTGCCGCGGACTTCGTCGCCGCCTTTTTTCATCGAGGCGCGGTTGAACATCTGCATCTTGTCGGTGCGGCTGTCGTATTCGATGCGTTCGGCCCAACCCTCGATATATTCGTCGTAGCCATCGCGTTTCTGTTTGAAATACGCCAGGTTGCCCCAGGTGATGCCGGAATTGAATCCTTGCGCGTCCTGGCGCACTTCCATCCGGTCGCCGCGGATGATCAGCGTGCCCTGGGTCAGCACCACCTTGCCGATGAACGTCGAAATCTGTTTGGCGTCGTCAACCGTAACGCGATCTGCTTCGAGGTTGATCGGTTTTTCGCGATCGGCTTTTTCAGCCAGTACCGGCGTTGCGATGACGGCAAAAAAACACAGGCACAAAGCTGCAACAGGCCCGAGCAGGCGCCGCGACAGCCGGTCAGCGGCGCGTTGCGGAGCGTTTGGGGTCATGGTAGGAGCCTCTGAACTGCGAAAGAAATTTGACGACACGGGTTTCACTGTTCAATTCTAAGCCAATCGCCTGAGCAACGGTATTGGCATCGGTGATGGTGACCGGCCTGTCGGTGCGCGCGATGTTTTCATCCGGCGTGACGTGCAGAAAGCTGGTTTCCATCACCATCTCGCTGTGGTCGGCATAGGCTGCGCGCGTTGCCCGCACATCGGTTTCAAAATAGACATGTTCTCCGCCGCTCGATACTTTCGCCGTGCGTGAGGTAATGGTCATTGGTGCGCGGTCAGAATTGGCGATGAGCCGCGGCGACTCCAGGTGCGTGGAGTCGTCATCCGGGTAATGGGTCATGCGCGCGGCATACAGCGTGTGTTTGACGTCGCCTTTGGCGTCCATGCGGCGGGCCACGATGTCATCGGCGATAAAATCCGGATCGTGCCGCTCTGCTGCCGCGACCCGTTCACCCGGCTTTATCGCCTGATCAAGCCAGAACGTCAGGCCGGCAAGCACTGCCAGCAGCAGCAGGGGGAATAATTGAGAAAATCGGGTCATTGTCGCAAGGCCGTCAACGGGGGGCGACCGGCTGCTGAGCGTCTTCCCGAAAACGCCGGGTTTGCGCGGCAAGCCGGCCGTGGCTGTGCAGCAGCATTTCGCAGAATTCACGGACGGCCCCGCGCCCGCCCGCAGCACGGGTGACGTAATCGGCATGACGTTTCAGCAGCGCCGGCGCGTCCGGCAGCGTTACCGCAAAACCGCAACGCCTGAACACCGGCAGATCGACCAGGTCATCACCCATGAACGCCGTTTCTTCAGGTGCGATAGCCGTCTCCGCGAGCAACGCATCAAAAGCCGTGCGCTTGTCGTCGATGCCCTGGTAGACACGGCTGATGCCGAGGTCTTCCGCGCGCAGCCTGACACTGGACGCGCGCCGGCTGGTGATGATGGCCAGCTCGATGCCGGCGTCCTGCAGCAGGCTCATGCCCATGCCGTCACGTACGTCGAAGGCTTTCATCGCGTCGCCGGTTTCCGAATAATAGAGACGGCCATCGGTGAGTACGCCGTCAACATCGAATGCGACGAGACGGATCGGGCGAATTTTCAGATCAATATCCAAGAAGCATCCAGGAAACGTTTTCCGTGTGATGGAATCAGACCACTTTGCCGCGGAACAGGTCGTGGATGTTCAGCGCCCCCAGCAGACGGTTGCCGTCATCCACCACCAGCAACTGGTTGACTTTGCCGCGCTCCATGATTTCGACCGCTTCCGCGGCCAGCCGTTCCGGACCGATGGTGCGCGGGTTTGCGGTCATGATGCCGGTGATCGCGGTTTTGCGCAGGTCCCGGCCTTTTTCGATGGCGCGGCGCAGGTCGCCGTCAGTGAAGATGCCTTTGATCGTCTGGTCATCGTCAACCACGGCGGTCATGCCCATGCGGCCGCGCGACATTTCGAGCAGGGCGTCAGTCAGGGATGCTTTTGCCGACACGCGCGGCGCGTCCGGACCGGAACGCATGACGTCGCGCACCAGCGTCAGCAGCCGCCGTCCGAGTGCGCCGCCGGGATGGGACAGCGCGAATTCGTCCTGGGTGAAGCCGCGCGCGCGCATCAGTGCCACCGCGATGGCATCCCCCATCGCAAGGGCGGCCGTGGTGCTGGCCGTGGGGGCGAGGTTGAGCGGGCAGGCTTCCTGCGTCGCGCCGGCGTAGAGATGAACATCAGCTTCACGGCCCAGCGTGGAGTCGGCGTTGCCGGTCAGGGCCAGCAGTTTTGCGCCCTGGCGCTTCAATACCGGGATCAGCGTCAGCAGTTCGGCGCTCTCGCCCGAATTGGACAAAGCCAGAAATACATCATCGCGGGTCACCATGCCGAGGTCGCCATGGCTGGCCTCGGCCGGATGCACAAAAAAAGCCGGTGTTCCGGTGCTGGCGAAGGTCGATGCGATTTTGCGCGCGATATGGCCGGATTTGCCGATGCCGCTGACCACCACCCGTCCCCGGCACTGCAGGATGATGTGGATGGCCTGTTCGAATTTTGCATCGATAAGCGGGATCAGGTCGGTCACCGCCCGGGCCTCGATGGCGAGGACTTCCTGCGCTGCTGCAATTGCCGGACTGGTCGCCATGGCGTCGGAGGGTTTGCTCATCGTGGAAATTATAGCAAACGCCCCCGCACAGACCTTGCTTGCAATTAAGGGGAGAAAAGGCAATATTCAGAGCGTCACGGTCATTGCCAACGCATGCAAACTTCCCTGCAGCCCGTACTCGTTTTGCTGGCCGCCGCCGTACTGGTGGTGGTCATTTTCCGTTCGCTCAAGCTGCCGCCGCTGCTCGGTTACCTGATCGTCGGCGTGCTGATCGGTCCGCATGCGCTGGGCTGGATCACCAATACCGAAGACGTGCGCGACCTTGCCGAGATCGGCGTGGTGTTCCTGATGTTCAGCATCGGCCTCGAATTCAGCCTGGCGCGTCTGCAGACCATGCGTCGCGTCGTGTTCGGACTGGGCGCGGCGCAGGTAACGGCTACGCTGCTGCTGGTGCTCGGTGTGGCGATGGCGGTCGGCGTGTCATGGCAGGGCGGGATCGTGCTCGGCGGCGCGCTTGCGATGTCGTCCACTGCGATTCTCGCCAAGTTGCTGGCTGAGCGTTTTGAACTGAATTCGCCGCACGGCCGGCAGATCATCGGCGTCCTGCTGTTTCAGGATCTCGCGGTGGTGCCCTTGCTGATCCTGATTCCTGCACTGGGTGCGCCGGCCGAGGAGCTTGCAGCGACGCTCGGCTACGCGCTGCTCAAGGCGGTCATCGTGCTGATGGTGCTGCTGGTGGTCGGGCAGCGCGTGATGCGCGCCTGGTTTCATGTCGTGGCGCGGCAGAAGTCAGCGGAATTGTTTGTACTCAATGTGCTGCTGATCACGCTGGGCATCGCCTTTATCACCGAGATCGCCGGCTTGTCGCTGGCGCTGGGGGCGTTCGTCGCCGGCGTGCTGATTTCGGAGACCGAGTACCGTCATCAGGTCGAGGAAGACATCCGGCCGTTCCGCGACGTGCTGCTCGGACTGTTTTTTGTGTCCATCGGCATGCTGCTGGATGTGCGGGTAGTCATCGACAATGCCTGGGTCAGCGTGGTCCTGGTAACGCTGGTACTGGCCAAGACCGCGCTGATTCTTGGCCTGAGCCGGCTGTTCGGCGCGCCCAGCGGGGTTGCGCTGCGCGCGGGGCCGGCGCTGGGCGCCTGCGGCGAATTCGGTTTTGTGATTCTCGCGCATGCCGGCGTCGGCAGGCTGCTGGCGCCGGATGTGTTGCAGCCGGTACTGGCGGCCATGGTGCTGTCGATGTTGATTGCGCCGTTTGTGATCGAGCGCAGCGAGGCCATCGTGCGCCGCTGGAGCGCCACCGAGTGGACGAGCCGGGCGATGCAGTTGCACAACATCGCCGTGCAGTCGATGGCGGCGGACGCGCATGTCGTGATCTGCGGTTACGGACGCAGCGGCCAGAATCTGGCGCGGTTCCTTGATCAGGAGCAACTGCCGTTTATTGCCCTCGACAACGATCCGGAGCGCATACGCGAGGCGACGGCGGCCGGTGAACGCGTGGTATTCGGCGATGCCGCGCGGCGCGAAGTGCTGCTGGCGGCAGGCCTGATGCGCGCGCGCGCGGTGATCGTGACTTATGCCGATACGCCGTCGGCATTGCGCATCATCGCGCTGGTGCATGAACTGAAACCCGCGCTGCCGGTGGTGGTGCGCACCCTCGATGACAGCGATGTCGAACAACTGAAAAATGCCGGCGCCACCGAAGTCGTGGCCGACCTGATGGAAGCGAGCCTGATGCTGGCATCCAGCACGATGATGCTGATGGGCGTGCCGCTGAACCGGGTGTTGCGCCGCATCCGCGAGACGCGTGAGCATCGTTATCACCTGTTTCGCGGATTCTTCCGCGGCATCACGGATGCTGACGAGGATGACGAACAGGCTTTGCAGCCGCGGCTGCATTCGGTGCTGGTCACCGCCGGCGCCAAAGCCATCGGTCGTCAGTTTCTGGAGCTGGATCTCGCGAAGACTGGCGTGGAAATCACCGCAGTCAGGCGGCGCAACGTGCGCACCGCAACCCCGGCGCCGGAGACGCGGATCGAGGAGGGCGACGTGGTGGTGCTGCTGGGGTCGGAAGCCGCGGTGGCGGCGGCGGAGATCAAATTGCTTCAGGGCTGAGCAAACGCTGCGTGCTTTATCTGCTGTTTCCTTATGTGCTGCTTCCGGCTTACCACGCCGTACGCACAGGGTACTGAGTGATCAGCGGGTCGGGAGTGAGGATGATCATGCCGTGCGCAATGGCCTGGCAGATCAGCATGCGGTCGAACGGGTCTTTGTGTAACGCCGGCAGCCGATCAAGCGATAGTACCGATTGTTCATCCAGCGGCAGCACGCCGATGCCGTGTTGTTCGCGCAGTCGGGGGATGTACAGCAGGGGAGCATGAGGCAACGGCAGTTTGCCCAGCCTGTGCCTGACGATGATTTCCCAGGTGGAAACCGGGCTCATCAATATCTCGTTTGCCGGATCCTGGAATTGCTGTCTTGCGGATGGCGACAGCCGGGAATCGTTGGTGAACAGCCACAGGCACGCGCAGGTATCCAGCAACAACCTCAAGCGTCATGTCCCTCGAAGGTGGTCATCAGCTCATCCGGCAACGGATCGAAAAAGGTATCCGGTACCGTGAATTGACCTTCGGCCAAGCCGATGGGACGCGGTTCTGTCGGCGTTTGCGGCAATGCGCGGACTTCCGCAATGGGTGTGTTGCGTTTGCAGATCTGGATGGTTTCACCCGGCTTCAGTTGCGTCAGGTAGCGCGACAGATGGGTTTTGGCTTCATGGATGTTGAGCTTGATCATGAGTCAATAGTGAACTAAGTATCAAGTCCAGTCAAGGCGCGGATAACAAAAAACCCGCTGAAAGCGGGTTTTTTGTCGGGTTTGAATCATTACAGCAGGCTGGCGCCGCCGCAGTTGGTGCTGCCGTTGGTGGTGTTCCACAGACCGGCGTTCGTCGTTGCGCTGGTGCAGGCCGGGGTGGTCGCCGAGCCGTCGGTCGGCGCCGCCGCCGCATTGCCCTGATAGCGGGAAAACTGGAAGCCGCCGGTGTTGGGCGAACCGTCATCGACTTTGCGATCGACTTCAACGATGATTTCCACCGGAATCTGCGCGCCGGATTTGATGTTGTGTCGTTCCGCTGCAGGAGTACCTGTAGTGCCTGCGCCATAGACGCCGTCATAAATCACATCCATATAAACGCCATATGGGTTTGTCGGGCTAGTGGTTGTACCTGCAGTCGCCGCACAAGTATAAGTGCCATTGATGAATCCAGCCTTTGACATGTGTTCCCATGCCAAAATGTTTTCTTGGTTGGTGGTCGTGATGCGACCGTCGCCATTACCATTACCGGAGTTGCATGCTGCAGTTGAGACACCATTGATATTGGTTGTTGCTGCGGTGTAGTCACCGGGCAGTGCGCGATAACGATCAAGGAAGCCGAAGTACGCGGCCTTGATACCGTCCTGTGTGGAAATTAGATTGCGCACACGGGCGCTGGTAATCAGTTCCTGGCCTTTGAGCACACCGCCCAGCAGCAGGCCGATAATGACCAGCACGATGGCGATCTCGATCAGTGTAAAACCTTGTTGACGTTTCATTTTGTCCCCTGGCCGCTCATAGGCGGAAGTTAGATTGTCTGTAAATATGCAATGTTCGTACCATTGAGATAACGAACAATATGTGGAAAAGGTTGATTTGATGAGCAACGCCTGACCTACGGAAAATATATAAGTAATTGTTTTCATTATATTATTTTTTGGCGCGGGTGAGACTTAAGGACTGGCGCCAAATGTCATGGACAAGAACAAACCAGAATTTCGCCATTAATGTCGAAATTTCGACGCGGCAGCCGGTTTTCGGACATTTTCAAGCGCTTGCAGCCTCTCCGTCAGGAAATGCAATTCACTGGGATCGGTGACTTCACCGTTGGCAATCAGGCCACCCAGCAGCACTTTGGCGCTCTCGGTTTCGCCCAGGTCTTCGAGGATGAAAATCTGCATCTGGCGCGCCCATCCGGAGGCTTTGCCGGCATGGCGGGTGATGTCGGCGGCATAACGCAGCGCCAGTGACGGATCCTGCAAGCGGTGTTTGGCCATGATCGCGCAATGGGCGAGCCAGCGCCAGCGCGCGTCGGGCGCTTCAAGAAAGCGCGCATGCACAAACCCGCACATCGCACGCTGTTTTCCGGCATCCGCAACCTGGCCATACAGTTGCGATGCCATCATCAAGGCGTAGCCGCTGTGCGGGTCCAGATGCAGTGCGCTGTTCAGCCATCCCGTGACACGGTCGTAATCCAGTTCGCGGAACGGGATGCTGATGCCGGGCTGATTGTCGAAGGCCTGCAGATAGAGCAGCAGCATTTGCGCGGTGACGACAGGCTCGCCGAAGCTGGCTGTGCGCAGTCCGGTAATACCCGGCGCCGGTTGCAAAGCGGTTGCCCGTGCCGCGGGCGCCGGTTGCACACCGTGCCAGAACAATTGCAGGGCGAGCATGATCGCGAGCAGCATGGCGACGCCGGGGGGCACCACACCCAGCGACCGTTCGTCGGTAAGTCCCGCCAGTTTCAACTACAGGCTCCGCCGGTAAAAATCGAACAGGGTTGCGGCGATCAGCAGTCCGATGTAAATCACGCCCTGCACGGCTATGCCGGGCAGAACCGACAGATCAGGTGCAGCGTTGACCAGCCACGCTGTTTCAGTCCAGCGGTCCAGAGCGGGCATCAGGTAACTTAATCCTTCGACCAGCCCGCGGGTCACCTGATGCGACAGCGTATCCTGACCCGTGACCGGGTTGGCGCTCATCAGGCGCATCGCGGTCAGGCTGCGTGCCAGCAGGTAGAACGCGGTGACAAATCCGGCAGCCGGCAGCAACTGACTGAAAGTGACGATGCAGAACAGCGCCAGCGCGGTGACCAGTGCCAGCTCAACCGCCAGCGAGGCCGTCCACAGCCCTACTGCGCCCGCCGGCGCCAGCGCCCACAATGGCAATGACAGCAGTACAGCGATGCCGCCTGCGGTCAGCATGAATCCGGCGAGCTTGCCGCAGATATAATGGGAGCGGGGCACGTCCAGTGCGAGCAGCACTTCCAGCCCCTTGTCATTGAATTCACGGGTAACGCTGGCCAGCACGTAGAGGCCGGCGATGAACACGGCGCACAATCGCGCCGAAGCGGCATAAAAGCCGATCTGGAAACGCGCGGCTTCAGTGACGGCGAGCTCGCGGATGAACAGGCTGGCGCCGAGCAGCACGAACAGCATCAGCAATACGGTGGCCGGTACGCGGGTGCGCACGGCCTCGAGTGCAGTGTATTTGCCGATGGTGACGATATGCATGTTCAGGGCCGACTCTTGATTGACTGGGGCCTTTTATCAAGCCGGGTGGTTATTAATGTTTAAAATCATATCTTTGAAGGTGCAGGTTTTTCCCTCACCCCTGCCCTTCTACTCCGTTACAAGTGTTCCCTTGTCCCGGTGGGGGAAGGGTTGGGATGAGGGAGTGTTTTCGCCGAACACGCCAACTTAACAAGAAGCCCAAAGAGTATAGCCAATCAAGATGCCGGAACAATCGCTGAATACCGCGCTTCAGTCAGAAGCGGCTCTGGCCGTCAGTGCCACGCCCAATCGCCACCAGAATCTGCTGCTGGCGGGCATGCTGCTGACGCTGCACGGCGCCATGGTCTGGGGCGACGCGGAGTGGTGGGCGCGCGGATTGTTGCTGGCGCACTTTGGCTTGTTCCTGATCTGGCAGCCGGTATGGCGCGACGAACGGCAGATTCCGCCGCTGCGGGCTTTGCTTGTGCTGGGACTCGGTGTCATTTTTGCGGTGGCCGACAACTGGTGGCTGATTGCCGCGTGGATGGCCATGCTGTTCGGGTTGATCGGCGGCGGCGTTCCTGCAACCGTCGGGCGGCGGGAGCGGCTGGTGGCGATACTGGCCGCGGTATATCTGGTGACGATGCTGCTGATGTGGGTGGTGCCCAAATTGTTTGTCGGGTACAGCGTCATCCCGGGAGTCGAAGCCCTGGTGAATTTTGGCCTTACTGCGGTGCCGCTGGTGATCCTCGCGATACCCGGTGGCGAACGCAGATCCGGCGCACCGGTGATCGTCGACCTGTTTTACAGTGTATTGCTGTTCCTGCTGGTGGTGGCGCTGGTGCTGGGCAGCTTTGCCATTCAGGTGGTGTCCGAAGGCCAGTATCTGCTTGGACTGCTGCAGGCGCTGATGGTGATCGCGTCGTTGCTGGTGGGGTTGTCGTGGCTGTGGAATCCGCACGGCGGTTTCGGCGGCATCGGCACTCTGCTTTCGCGCTACCTGCTGGGCATGGGACTGCCCTTTGAGCAACGCATGCGGCGTCTCGCCGATCTGGCGCAATCCGAAACCCGGCCCGAGCACTTTCTGCGCGGCGCACTGAACGACATGCTGGAGCTGCCCTGGGTTACGGGGTTCGGCTGGCGTTCGGCGTGGTCCTACGGCTCCGTCGGTGATGAAACCAGCCATGCCGAGCTGTTTGAAACCGACAGCCTGCGATTGACGGTTTACGCGCGGCAGCCGTTTTCTCCCGCAGTGCTGCTGCATATGAAACTGCTGATGCAGATGGTGGGCCATTTTTATGAAGCGCAGCGCCGAGAACAGGTGCGACAGCAGTCGGCGTACACCCAGGCCATTTATGAAACCGGTGCGCGGTTGACGCATGACGTGAAGAATCTCTTGCAGTCGCTGCGTTCAATCTGCGCCGCTGCGGAAATGCGCGGCGTGGATGACGATACGGCTTTTCGTGCGCTGGTGCAGCGGCAATTGCCGCAGATCGCACAGCGCCTGGGGACGACCCTGGACAAGTTGAAATCACCGGCAGACATCGTTGCCAATGAGGTGGATGCCGAAATCTGGTGGCAAGGATTGCAGTCCCGTTATTCAGGCCGCAGGATCGATTTTCAGACGGCGGACGCGCTCGACGGCATGCGTATCCCGGCGGAATTGTTCGACAGCACCGCTGTCACGTTGATTGAAAACGCCATCTACAAATCTTCGCAGGACGAAACCGTGCAGATCACCGTGTCACTGTCAGCCGGGCCGCGATTGCGGGTGTGCGACAACGGCATGCCGGTGCCGCCGGGCATAGCACAGAGCATCCTGAAGGCGCCGGTTACTTCGGAAAGCGGACTGGGCGTCGGTTTGTTCCAGGCGGTGAAATTTGCCGAGCAGTCAGGTTATGTGCTGGCGCTGACGGACAACCGGCGCGGGAAAGTGTGCTTTGAACTGGCGCGGACGGGTTAAGGCAGTTTGCCGGCTGCGACCATGCGGTTGATGAGTGTGTAGCGTGACACCCAGATTACGATGTCATCGAACTCACCACCCGCGCCTCCGGCATTGACTCCTTGAGCGTCGCGGCTTACAAAACTGACGGTCCCGGTGGTGTTGGTGTTTTCATCGGTGTTGCTTGCGGGCCAGCCAGCCGGCAAAGCTTGTGTTACCCCGTTTGCATTGACCGTGCCATAGCCGTTTTTCCCGTATGACATTATGACGGCCGGGACCGTGTTGGCATTGGTGAGATTGGCAAGTGCTCCGGCGGAATTTCGTGTGCGGATGGTGATGTCGGGGGCTGTGGCTAGGCCGAATAGAGCGGAAGTGCTGGCGTAGGCAAGTGTTACGCTGTAGCGATAAAGATGGTTCCAGGCATCGGATCGGGGCACCCCTAAAGTCTGCCAGGGGAGATAACCATCACGTTTGCCGCCATTGCATGCGCCGCCAGAGCGATCTTCCTGTCCGTTGGTTGCCGATACCGCGGGGCATGGCAGATTGCCGTTTGCGACGGCGTAGCCGATCAGCGCCTCGCGTATTTCGTCCAGTGTTTTCTCGGTATCGCTGATCTGCCTTTGTTCGACCTGGGTCGTGAGCGGCACCAGGATGCTGCCTAGCAGCAGGACGATGATGAACATCACCACGGCGACTTCGATGAGCGAGAAACCACGGCTGCCCACTGACCGGTTTTTTCGGCCCGCAGCACGTTTAATGTTGAAGATCGGCATCATTGCAAGAATAGCAGGGTGTCATTGAATGTGGCGGCAGGCGACTGCTGGCCATAGATGTTGAATGTTCCGTTGCCGTTTTCATCCTCCAGGTAATTGGCGGAATTCTGTTTGTTTGCCATCGAGGTGCGGGGCTGTCCGCCCGAGACCGTCGATAGCCTTTTACCCGCCACGACGACGACGAAGCGCTTGTCATCAACAGTCGCGGCGGTGGGCGGGCTGACCGCCAGGCAATCGTAGTCCCCGGGTGTCGAATTACAGGCTAAAGGGGCCGGGACTGTTACTGGTAATGGAAACGGCAACGGTCCTGCCGTGCCTACTGAAGGTTTATAAGCATCTGCAACGCCGTAGAACACCTGTTCCTTCCAGTTTGTCCACCATGAACCGGTCGTTATGTAACAGGGCGGGGATGCCGAAGGGCTCGGCCAATTATTGCTCATACATATGTTGGGTAAGATAGGGAGGGTGCATACAGCACTCACTACGATGGCTAACGGGCCTGGCAAGATCAAGCCCAGCAATGTTTGGTCAAATGAATCCGGAAGTCGACCGAAGCGCTCGTTCTGCACGCTGCTGTAATTCCCGGAGGCCGACGCGCTGACTGAGGCGGCCCATGGATAACGGCCGTTGGATGCAGCGCCATATGCGGCCACGCAGTTGTAGGCCTCTTTGGCCACCCGGCGCTCCAGCAGGGGCATCAGATCTGCATAGGTAATGGTGATCAAGCGGTCGTTGACAATCACGTTTCCGGAGGCATCCTTGATGATGCCGTTGATGAAGCCATCTGCGCTGCTGCCATCAATGAAGCCAGCGTTGTCTTCGGTTGAGGCCGTTGCGCCCGCTACAGTCAGCGCAGGGGGGCCGATCACGTCGAGATAGTTGGCCGGATTGCATTTCGGGGTGATGGTCACGGGCGCGCTGGTGCAAACACCGGCTGCCGTGCAGGCGCCGCCATTGCAACTGCGATCCTGGGATGTTCCACCCAGCCTTTGCAGAATGGCGCCGGGCGCGAACACGACCGCAATCACTCCGCTGGGTGTGTAAGAGTCTGGATTGGTTCCGTCATGGATCAGGATGCCGGCATTGTTGCGGACTGTAATCGTGCCGCGGCTATCACTGTTGAGGCAACCTGCATCGCCGGGAGCGGCGCATGTGGTGCGGTTGTTGTATTTGAAATTGTTGGACACGGCATACCACAGTCTTTCTCCGTCGCCATCCCGAAGATCGGGCAATCCAAGAGATCTCCATGGCAACCGGCCGATGCGTAATGTTTGCCCCGAGGTTCCTGCGGGATTTCCGCAGGCGCCACCCGTGAATCCACTGTCGTTGGTATCAGGACAGGGCAGGTCTCCCGGGCGTTCGCTGCCGCCGGCAAAATTGACCCCGAGAGCGTATCCAATCAGGGCGACCTTGGCCTGGGCCAGTGCGGCTGCGGTGATTTTGTCCCGTTCGATGCTGGGGGTTGGACTGACAAAGGTATAGAACGCCGCGCCGGCACTGAAAATCAGCAAAACGAGTAACACCAGCAGCGCTTGCCCTCGCTGACTATATAAATTATGATTTAAAATCAATAACTTAGATTGTTGCTGCATGCCAGAGCCGCTAATTGAGGGGGATTTTCCGCTGCTCTTCCGCAGTTGGAGCTTCATTGTTGTTTTGCGCGCCGGGTTTTACGGCGGGCACCGCGGTCTTATCGCGTTCCCGTGCGGCTGCCTGTTGTAAAGCTTCCAGGAGTTCGGGGGGAATGTCTTTGCTTGCAGACTGTGATGCAGGCAACGGCGTGGTTTCAGTACGTTCCTGTGTTTTTTTCTTTTCGGCCGAAGTGTTTTTGGGGGTAAAGGATTCTTCAACCTTGCCGGAAAACACTGTAGCGCTTTGTCCAACTTTGAGCTGAATGGCGGCCTGCGACGCTTGCAGCAGGATCCGCCCGTCCCGTCCTACCTTGCCGACCAAAGATTGTTTGTTGAGCAGACTCGTTTCCGACAGCGCCTCATCATTGATCCACACCGTGGTTTTGCCGTCGCTGCGGCGGACGATGCCGTTGTAAGTCACGGTTTCGGGTATGGGTTCGTCGCGCACCGGCGAAGCGACCGCTTTTTTAGTGCGCAAGGCGTCAAGCTGTATGCGTTGTTCGGGGCTGAAAAAAATCCGGCCGACGGGATCGGCAGCGGTTGCAAAATGCGTTGCCAGTGTCAGTAAAATGGTCAGCAATATTTTCACGGACGTCTCCCGGTCGCGGTTTCGGGGGTTGCCGTAATCCACGTCAGCTGGCAGTTGGCGGTGATGTTGGGCTGGTAACGGACGGCATCGGTGATGTCGGTTCGGCGCAGCGCGCACTGATCAACCTGAAACAAGCCGTTGTTCTGGGCGCGCAGTGCGTCCAGAAAACGCAGCAGGTCGATTTCGTGGAGCAGTTTGAAATCCAGTTTCATCACGGATTGACGCAGCGTGAATTGTCCCGGATTCAGCTCTGCGGCATAGGAATACGGCTGCTGGGCGCCAATGCCGTAATTGACGCCGAACAAATCGGTACGTTCGTTGGCCAGGCGCAGGGCATCAAGCCAGTTGATACGCTGCTCATCGCCGATGAAACCCGAATTCTGGAGCCGGCGGTATTGGTCGGCGTACTGGGTGATGATGGTTTCTTCTTCACCTGAGCGTCGCATTCTTGCCTGGGCGTCGCGCAGCAGGTTTTGCTGCTGTGTCAGGGCGACTTGCGCCTGTAGACGCAGCTGATGGGTATGGTAAATGGCAGCGACAGCGACAGCGATGACTGCGACCAGCAGAATCAACGGCCCGCGCAGGGCTTTGAGTTGGTCTGCGTTCATGACGGCTGCTTGAGTACCAGAACCAGTTTGAATTCGGCGGAGCCTGCGGCCTGTCCCCGGCTATCGGCGGTATTGCCGGACAGCGCAAGTGCGGGACTGACATTGAGCGGCAGTTGCACGACCCGCACGTTGTCCACACCGGGATCGCTGCGCAGGCGATCGGCGAGCGCATTGATCGAATCGATGGCTTCACGGTAATCACCCTTGAAGTCGCGAACCTGACCTGCGAGCAGACCGCTCTGCCTGCGGATGGTGGCGCTTCCGGGAGTGGTCTGCGGCGGGCGGGGAGAGCCGGCTGTTGCTGGGCCCGCGTCGAATTCCGATGTGCCGTACTGCCAGTTCAGCTCGGTGATGGTAATTGCCGGGCTGGGGGACAACGCCTGTCCGATGATCCGGAAAAATCGTTCGGGAGTCACCGCTGATGTCTGCAGCTTTTCGGCGATTTCCGTGGCTTTCTTCAGGTTGTCCGCAGTGGTCGGGGCGTAGGGAAACTTTCCGGTCGCTGTCTGGTATTCCGCATTGACCTGTGCGGTGCGACGGGTTGCGGCAGAGGCCTCTTCGTTGATCGAGAATTGCTGCCAAAGGTTGAGTCCGCACCAGACGAGACCGATCGCCAGCGCTGCCGCGCTGCCCGCAAACAGCTGGCGCCGGATTTGGTAGCGCCGGTACTCGACAGTGACCGCTGCGGAAGCCAGATTGTTGCCCGGGATCCTGGCGCCGAGCAACTGCAGATAGATTGCCGCCGGCGAGGTCTTGATCAATATCGGGTCGAGCTTGAGCCGCGCGGCGATATCATCGCATCCGAGCCGGATGCAGCTGAGCGCGGGATTGTCAGCGCCGACGAGCGCCGTTGTTTCGCCCAGCCGGTCGGCATGATCGAGCAGGACCACGGTAACGGGTTCGTCGAGAGTGGCTGCCCGCAGGGCATGCAGATACAACCGTGTATTCGAAATTTCGTCGACGATGGCGCGCGCTTGCAGCGTATTTGCGGCTTCGCCGCGGCTCAGCCGGCTCAGCCGGAATTCGCCTTCCCGGAAAAAAGTCAGCCGGATGCCCGCCGGATGCGCAGCCACCAGCAGCAGATTGCTGGATTTGCTGTCGAGGACATCGACCAGTCCCGGCATCACCATCGGCAGCAGGTATATGCCGCCGACCGGCAGTCCGGCATTCATCGATGCCGTCAGCCACGGCCCGACAATTTCAGGATTGGTCAGTGCTGAAAACAGGAAGCGGTCGTCACGCCGTTTGCTGCTGTCACGCCCGATCAGGGATGCCGCACAGTAGGGGGAGGAGCGGTAGTACTGGCGCAATTTGCGCTCGACCATTTGCGTGCGGTCGGATCCCGATGCATGGGGCAGGGTTTCAAAACGATAATCTTCTTCGACCGCATCAACGATCATGAACGCCGGGGCGCCATTGGATGCGGCGGCGTAATCCCGGAAAGCGGCGAGGCCTTCTA
>JAKFUJ010000112.1 GCA_021732805.1 Betaproteobacteria bacterium
TCTGCCGTGCCGGCTCGTGGAATTTGACGTCTTTAGCTGCCATGTGTGTGATCTCCTGGATATTCTTGGTGGGTTACTCGACGACGCCCATGATGTCTTCTTCGCGCATCACCAGCAGCTCGTCACCTTCAACTTTGACGGTTTGGCCGGAGTATTTGCCGAAGAGAACGCGGTCGCCGACTTTGACGTCGAGCGGGATGACCTTGCCGTCATCGCCTTTTTTGCCTTTGCCTACAGCTTTGACTTCACCCTGATCCGGCTTTTCAGCGGCGGTGTCAGGAATCACGATGCCGGAAGCAGTCTTGCGCTCTTCTTCCAGCCGCTTCACGATGATGCGGTCGTGC
Organism: Betaproteobacteria bacterium; assembly: GCA_021732805.1. GTDB lineage: Bacteria > Pseudomonadota > Gammaproteobacteria > Burkholderiales > SG8-41. Next base: position 345 of record JAKFUJ010000112.1, read on the forward strand.
AACGGGCGAATCTTCATGGATACATCTCCTCAAGGATCGGTTGGATAACTCGGTAAGCCGCGAGCGAGTTTGTTAGCACTCGACTTAAGCGAGTGCTAATGATAGAGATGTACCGCCAGAAATCAAGAGGGGCCGGATTGCGGCCCCTCTGTCAACACCCGCTGGCTAGAGCCTTAGGTGTAAGTAGTCGCTTACTTAAATACTCAATAAATACAATAGGTTATCGATTCAATTCGCTCCTGGCACCGGCAGAACCCGTTCTGTCGGGATGCCAAAGCGGTAAATCATTCTGCCCTTGCCGGTACATCTCGGCGGAACCGGCACATGCGGGCAAGGCAGGGAACGGCGGCCCTCTACGGACAAAGTGACGTCGTCCGCATAATCCTTCCAGATGCCGCCGCGCACCGGACGGAAAGCCCATAACAGATAGCCGCGGATGGCGGCCACTTCCAGCAGATCATCGACATCCGGAGTATTGGCTACGGCAACTTCCGCTCCGTTGATATTGACAGGGTACGTACCGAAAGCCTGCATGCACTCCAGCTCTTCTGTGTCACCGGCGCCCGCCCGAAAACAGGCCGGACGTTCGGCGCGCTCCACATCCCAGGCACCCAGCGCCCAACCGGCCTCCATTGCGGCATGATCAACAGCCCTCAGGTCGCGCCAGCGGTCATTGAGTTGCAGCGATGAACTGGGAATCGGCGTATAGGCCACGGTCTCGGCCTCTTCGAGTTCGACCAGTTTCTGTTTGATGAAGCCGTGCCAGTGCAGCGTCAGGATCACCGGAGTATCGGGACAGGGCACTGCGGCGAGGGTGATGCCGACAAGCGGCAGACCGGTGGCGGACATCTGGCCTTCGATGCGTTCAAGAATCTGCATGCGCAAACATCTCCTTTAGTGTGCTGTTAAACTCACTAGCGAAAACATTCAGAGCAACTTCAGAGCAAATTCAGTGCCACCACGCGACATCCCGACGACTTATGGTCATTAACGCCCAGAACCGGCATCGGTTGAATGTCACCGAGTATTAATTAGAGTCATCGCCCCATGCAAACCAGCACTCGCAACAGTGTGCTGCTAGAACGCAGCCGCACCGCTGTGTGGCACCCATGCACGCAGATGAAGCAGCATGAAACGCTGCCCATCATCCCCATCGCGCGCGCGCAGGGCTGCTGGCTCTACGACTGTGACGGCAAGCGTTATCTCGACGCTGTCAGTTCGTGGTGGGTCAACCTGTTCGGTCACGCCGAGCCGCGCATCAATGCCGCGCTGGTCGACCAGTTGCAGCAGCTTGAGCATGTGATGCTTGCCGGTTTCACGCACGAGCCGGTGGTGGCCTTGTCGGAACGCCTGTCGGCACTGACCGGCGGCGCGCTGGGTCATTGTTTCTACGGCAGCGACGGCGCTTCGGCCACCGAGATCGCGCTCAAAATGAGCTTTCATTACTGGCGCAACAGCGGCAAGCCGGATAAAACCGGATTCATCAGTCTTGCCGGCAGCTATCACGGCGAAACCCTGGGCGCTTTGTCGGTCAGCGATGTCGCCTTGTTCAAGGATACTTACGCGCCACTGCTGCGCCACAGCGCGCAGGTGCCCAGTCCCGACTGGCGCAAGGCCGCTGCCGGCATATCAGCGCCCGAACATGCGCTGCGCTGCGCGCAGGCGCTGGACAGCCATCTGGAACAGCATCACGAAAAGACCGCTGCGCTGATCGTCGAGCCGCTGGTGCAGGGCGCCGCCGGCATGGCCATGTACGATGCCGAATACCTGCGTCAGGCGCGCGCCTTGTGCGACCGTTACGGCGTACATCTGATCGTCGATGAAATCATGACCGGCTTCGGCCGTACCGGTACTTTTTTTGCCTATGAACAGGCCGCCATCACTCCGGATTTCCTGTGTCTGTCCAAAGGCATCACTGGTGGTTATCTGCCACTGTCGGTGGTGATGACCCGCGATGCCGTGTATCAGGCGTTCTACGACGAATCAGTGACCCGCGGCTTCCTGCATTCGCATTCCTACACCGGCAACGCGCTGGCTTGCCGTGCGGCATTGGCGACGTTGGATATTTTTGAGCAGGATGACACCATCGCCGCCAATCGCGGCAAGGCGCAGCGGATGACTGCCGCAACCCGTGAACTCGCAGCGCATCCCCGGGTCAGCCATTTCCGCTCAACCGGCATGATCTGGGCATTTGAAATTGGCAGTACTGATCCGGCGTTCGGCCGGCATTTTTTTGAAGCTGCGCTGGCGCATGAACTGCTGTTGCGTCCCATCAGTGGAAATGCGGGCAATACGGTTTATTTCATGCCGCCATACACCATCAGCGACGCGGAAATCGAATTTCTGGCGGCCCGCACTCTCGACATACTGGAAAAACTATCTTGATCATTTCGCGTTGCCTGCCCCTGCTGCTGTTATTCCCGCTGATCGTCTCTGCACAACCCGCAACCACGCTGCCCGAACCCGTCGCCCGTGCGTTGGCCCAGGCCGGCATCCCTGAGTCCGCGATCGGGGTCTATGTGCATGAAATCGGCGCCGCAGAACCGGTGCTGTCGATCGGCGCCGAGCGCTCGCTGAATCCGGCGTCGAGCATGAAAATCGTCACCACGTACGCAGGCCTGGAACTGCTGGGCCCGGCTTATACCTGGAATACCGACATTCTCAGTGACGGCGCGGTTACGCAGGACGTACTGACCGGCAACCTGTATCTGAAGGGATCGGGGGATCCGAAATTGACGCTGGAGAATTTCTGGCTGCTGCTGCGCAATTTGCGCGCGCGCGGCGTGCGTGAGATTCGCGGCGATCTGGTGCTCGACCGCCGCCTGTTTGCCGAAGAACCGCTGGATCCGGGCGCGTTCGATGACCAGCCGACACGTCCGTACAACACCGGCCCGAGTGCGTTGCTGGTGAATTTCAAGGCGGTCACTCTGCAGTTCATTCCGGACACCGCCACGCGCAGCGTACGCATCACCGTCGAACCGCCGCTGTCACCGGTGCAGGTCATCAATAATCTGAAACTCGGCGACGGCGTCTGCGGCGACTGGGTCGGCCGCCTGCGGCTGGACGGCCAGGGCAATGCCGACGGCGCGCGCCTGACATTCAGCGGCAGCTATGCTCTTGATTGCGGTGAGCGGCTGCGCAGTTACAGCGTGCTCGGCCATCGCCAGTATGTCGGCGCGCTGTTCAGCACACTGTGGCGGGAAATGGGCGGCAGCTTCAGCGGCCAGGTGCGCGACGGCGCAACACCTTTACAGGCCCGCCCTCTGGTCTCCGCGAAATCCCCTGCGATGTCGGAAGTCATCCGCGACATCAACAAATATTCCAACAACGTGATGGCGCGACAACTGTACCTGACGCTGGGCAACAACGGCGGCGGCTCTACATCGAGCGCAGCTGCTGCGACCATCAAACAATGGCTGGCACTGAAAGGTCTGGCCGCTCCGGAACTGGTGCTGGAAAACGGCTCCGGCCTGTCGCGCATTGAACGCATCAGCGCGCGCAACCTCGGCGCCGTGTTGCTCAACGCCTGGGCCAGTCCGGTGATGCCGGAACTGATGGCTTCACTGCCGGTCGCCGCCGTTGACGGCACGCTGCGCCGCCGACTGAAAAGCGCCGAGGTTGCCGGCCAGGCGCATGTTAAAACCGGATCGCTGTCCGGCGTGCGCTCGATTGCCGGTTATGTGCTGGACGCGCAGGGCAATCGTGTGGTGGTGGTGTTCATGGTCAACCACGCCAACGCGTTCAATGCGCAGACCGCACAGGATGGGTTATTGAGTTGGGTGCATAACCGCGACAGCAGCAATTGCTGCGAGCGTCCGGAACGGCGGCGCGGGAAAAAATGAAATGCGTAGATACCGTTGTCCCGGTAAGCCTGATACGGATCAGGAACCCTGGCGACTGGCGATAGCTTCCACGATCACCGCGTTATCCAGTTCCGCCTGGCCACGTTTGACACAATCCTCCAATAGTTCCGCATAGACTGTTGCGAATGGCAGTTCCTGATGATGGTCTTTTGCGGCTTGCAGCATCAGATGAAAATCTTTCAGGCTTTGATCGACACGGCTTTGCGGATTCGTAAAATCCCGTCTGGCCATCAACACTCCTTTGGTTTCCATGACGCTTGAATAGGCGGCTGATTCACGCGCCACCTTCAACAAATCCTCCCGGGCAAGGCCCAGACGCTCGGCAAATACCAATCCCTCGGCGATTGCCGCCCGATTGAGCCCAAGAATCAGATTCACCGCCAGCTTTGCACGGGATCCGTTACCCACTGCACCGAGGTAATGGCGCTTTGGACAAATGGCCTCAAGCACCAGAGCCGCTTCGTCGAGCAAAGCAGGATCGCCGCCAACCAACCCTACCCCGTCACCCGTCATGACCTGCCGGCTGGTGCCCGAGATCGGCGCTTCGATAAAGCGCAGCCCGCGATTGGCTGATCGGGCCGTCAGCGACGCAAGGCGATCGGGGTCACAGGTGCTGACACAGATCACTATCGGCGAGGCGGGATTACCCGCAGCGCCGTCGAGTATGCCGCCGGCCTCTTCAATCACCGCTTCAACCTGCCGGGTATTGAAAACCGCCAATATGATGACGCCGCATTGGTTGACGAGTTCGCCGACCGTTGTCACTGCACGCGCACCAAGCTTGATCGCCGACTCATGCCGAGTGGGGTCAATGTCGTAGGCTAAAACTTCGTGCTTCGCCCGCACCAGTCGCGATACGCACGCCAACCCCATCAACCCGACTCCGATTACACCGACTGCTTTCATGGCTGCCCTCAAATGTTCCGGAAGCTGATGCAAGACTTGCTTGATACCGCCATCTGCATCACTCCAGTTTGATGCCCGCATCCTTGATGATTTTTGCCCAACGCACCATATCTTCCCGAACGAACATCTTGAACTCGGATGGCGATGCACTGCCGACAGGATCGATTCCTGATGCATTAAGACGTTTTTTCACATCAGGTTCCTGCAACGCGCGATTGATCTCGACAAACAAACGATCAGCGATTTGTGGAGATGTTTTGACAGGCGCAAACACACCGTTCCAGTTGCTCACGCCAAACCCCGGAACGGTTTCGCTGATGGCCGGCAGGTCCGGCAGCAGCGCCTGTCGTTTGGTTGTGGTTACCGCAAGCGCCCGCAGCTTTCCGCTGAGTACGTGTGGACGAGCAGTCGCATAAGTTGCGAACATCAGTTGCAGGTCACCGGACAGCAAATCGATCAGTGCCGGCCCGCCGCCTTTGTACGGTACGTGTATCAATTGGATGCCGGTCAGCCGCTGAAAAAACTCCGCCGCGAGATGATCCAGTTGCCCCGGACCGGAACTGCCAAAGCGTGTTGCGCCCGCCCGCTTTTTGGCCCAATCCATGAATTGCTGGACGTTCTCCACTTTGGCTGACGGGTTGATGACCAATACGTTAAGAATTTCGGCAACGCGGGTAACGGGCAAAAAATCGCGCTGCGTGTCGTAAGACAGCTTCGCATACAGCGAAGGACTGATCGCGAGCGGCCCCACCCCGCCCACCAATAAAGTATGGCCATCGGGCTCGGCGTTCTTGAGCATCTCGGTGGCGATTCTTCCGGCAGCGCCTGAACGATTGTCAATAACGACCGGCTGCCCGAGTTGAGCTGCCAGTTTTTCCCCGATGGAGCGTCCGATATTGTCGGCCGCGCCACCAGCGGGAAAAGGGACCAGTATGCGGATCGGCCGGGTCGGATACGGTGACTGGGCAATGACCGACGGTATACCGACACCCCAAATCATCATTAAACAAACAAAAAACCCTGCGCGCGACTGAATGCTGTTTTTCATTGCTCCTCCTGAATCAAGTGCCCGCCAGCCGATGACTGCAATACAGTCCCGGCATGTCAATGACGCTGGTGTTGAATGGCTCCGAACATCACTTCCCGCTCCGCGTCGGTCGGTTTCTGATCGAGCGATCTGCGCTCGTCGGCCAACAACACCATGCCGCGCTGAACCGCGGGTCGGGCCGCAATCTCCTGATGCCAGCGTTTCACATTCGGATAATCCGCCAACTCAACGCCTCGTTTCCCGGCATTCAGCGTCCACGGGAACGTCGCGATATCGGCGATCGTATATTCGGCGCCGGCCAGATAACGCTCTTCGCTCAATCGCTTGTCCATCACTCGATGGAGGCGCTGCACTTCCCTGGTGTAACGCTCAATCGAGTACTGATGCTGATCTCTGGAATACGCCCGGAAATGGCTTGCCTGCCCAAACATCGGCCCTACTCCTCCCATCTGAAACATCAGCCATTGCAGCGTCACGTAACGCCCGGACTGCCGGGCGGGGAGAAACAATCCCGACTTTTCAGCCAGATAAATCAGGATGGCGCCGGATTCGAATAATGTCACCGGCTTTCCATCGGGCCCATCATGATCAACAATCGCCGGAATCTTGTTGTTCGGATTGATTTTCAGAAACTCCGGCGTGAACTGGTCTCCCTTGCGCGTGTTGACAGGGTGGGTGGTGTACGGAAGCCCGATTTCTTCCAGCATGACGTGAATCTTGCGCCCGTTGGGTGTGGGCCAAGTGTAAAGGTCTATCATTTTCCCGATCAATTCCCGGTCTTGAGTTTTGCCGGCAACACAACACCGTTCTCCGCATAAAAGCGTGCGGCTCCGGGATGCACCGGAATAGTCGATTGCATGATGTCTTTGGGCGCAATCTGCCCATAAGACTTGTGTGCCCCCGCAAGCGCCGCCTGCCTGTCAAATGTTGCCTTCACCATCGCATAAGCAAGGCTGTCGGGCAAATCTGCGCGTGCGATGATCACCACGAAACTCGCGACGGTTTTTACCGGGGCCGTCACGCTCTTGTAGGTGCCGGCGGGAACATCGTAAGCCGCCAGAAAAGGGTACTTTTGCAGAAATTTCTGCCGCTCCGCGTCGGTCATTCCGATCAATACTGTTTCATTGTTGGCATCAAACTCGGACACCGCCGGGTGCGGCGGACTGCCGCTGACCACCGCGACATCCAGCCGCCCGTCGCCAAGCAAGCCATTGGCATCGCCGGGGCTGATATTGGTAATCCGGGAAGGTTTGATGCCCAGCGCTTCCAATACGTCCCGGAACAACAGATCGGATCCCGAACGGCGGCGGCTCGGATTGGCGCTGTGCCCGTTAATGTCGCTCAATGTCTTGATGCCGGTTTTTCGCGGGGTATAAATCTGCAACGCATTTGCACCAAGCACCATCAACGCACGCTGGGATTGCAATTTCTTGTCTTTGGACCAATCCGCACCCTGCCAGCCGGCGTAAGTGACGTCACTGGTGGATATCCCGACATCCGCTTTGCGATCTTCAACCATCAGCACGTTGATCGGAAAACCGGCCGTGGATTCCACCGACAGCGGCACCCCGACCTCGGTGCCCACGATGGAAGCCCATGGACTGCCGGTGGTATGTCCAAATCCGCCGACGGGCCCTGTTGCGAACGTGAGTCTTGACGGCCATTTGCTTTTGTCGACCCCGGCGGGTTGCGCATAAGCGCTATTACCGTTGGTTGTCATCGTCACCGCCAGAAGCAGCAACAAAATCACTCCATACCCGGAAAAACTTTTTTGATTCAGAAAACTCTTCATGTTGTTCTCCTCAGTTGACCTGCAAATCTGTTCTTGTCTGTTCGCCGCATTATCCGACCGCTGCCAGTCTCCTGCGCGTGACCAGCATGACAACCAGCAACAGCGCAAGCCCTGAAAAATTAATCACCGCCATTGGTGCGAGCATGCAGATTGCGGCAACAAACATCATCAATCGCATCGGTGCTCCCTGATTGCCATTCGTCGCGCCGGCAAAGGCGTAGCCCGCCAGCAGACACAACACCAGCGCCCGCACAATGTCATGCCAGGGACCCACCCAGAGTATCGCCGGATTGTAGATAAATACGAATGGAACGATATAGGCGGCGACGCTCAGGCGCGTGGCAATCCAGCTGGTTTTGTTGGGATCAGCGCCTGCAATACTGGCCGCTGTGAATGCCGCCAGGGCGACCGGCGGCGTCAGCGTGGACACGCAGGCGTAATACATGATGAATAAATGGGCGGCGAGCTGTGGCACGCCCAGTTGCACCAAAACCGGCGCGCCGATGGCGGCAGTAATGATGTATGCGGCAACCGTAGGCAACGGAAACCCCAGCAGTATGGTGACGAGCATCGTCAGCACAAGTGCCACTTCAAGTTGATTGCGGCCATAAGCCAGAACCAGATCCACAAAACGGTTGCCGACGCCGGTCAGACTGAACACGCCGACCAGTATTCCGGCACAGGCGCACGCTGCCACTGCTTCGAGAGAACTCACAGCGCCCTCCCGAAAGGCTTTCAGAGCATCCGCAAGGCGCATCAGCCGTCGTTGCTTGATCCAATCAACAATCACGGCAACGGCAATACTGACCAGCGCGCTCTGCATGACGCTTCGTTGCACGACGACTATCATCACCACCAGCACGACAATCGGCACAAGCAACAGCCAGCCGTCACGCAAAACTGCCCGTGTTTTTGGGGTTTCTTCAGGCGAGGTTCCGCGTAACCCGAGTTTTACCGCTTCAAAATCGATCACGAAATAGACGGTCGCGAAATAGCAGATCGCCGGAATCAGTGCGGCCAGCATCACATCGCGGTACGGCGTCATCGTCGCCTCGGCCAGCACAAATGCGACTGACCCCATGATCGGCGGCATTAACTGCCCGCCCGTCGATGCTGCGGCTTCCACCGCACCGGCGAACGCCGGTTTGTAACCGATGCGCTTCATCAGCGGTATGGTCAGCGTGCCGACCGTGGCTACATTGCCCATGGAACTGCCGGAGATCGTTCCAAACAACGCACTCGAAATGACGGCTACTTTTGCGGGACCACCACGAGCACGTCCGGCAATCGCGGTCGCCAGATCAATGAATACGGCGCCGACTCCGGTCGCTCTGAGGAAAGCGCCGAACGTCACGAACAGCACGATATAGGTCGCGGCAGCCGACATTGCGAATCCAAATAACCCTTCGGTACTGAACAGCGTACTCATCAGACGGTCGTACTCGTAACCGCGATGACCCCAGATACCCGGTAATCCGGCGCCAAACAGGGCATAGGCGATACACAGAGCGCCGAGTATCGGAAAAAACCACCCGAGCACCCGTCGCGCAAGCTCCAGCGACAGCAGAACCGCAACCGTTCCCCAAACCACGTCCCACTTCGTGGGCTCGAATCCGACGCGGTCATACATCTGGTCGAAGTTCACGCCGAGATAAACCATGAAACCGATGCTTGCGAAACACAGCACAACATCGACGTAACGAACGGCGTGCCGGCCGGACCTGGAGCCCGGGAACAGAAGAAATCCGAGGATGCAAAACAGGCCAACACTGAAACCGAGGAACAGCCACGGATCAATCGACACCACGGTCAAGGCGAGTATGTGATATGCGGTCGTGCAGATTGCCAATACCGACACGATCCTGGCCCAGGGCCCGGAGAGCATCCGCATCGTGCTGACGCTTTCTTCCAGCGGCGGCTCTGCGGAAGCCGGGTGCGCCTCGATTGGATTAACGGCCATGGACTTGCGCACCCACGCCGACAACCCGCAGGCCATCCTTTTCAGATCTGCAAGTCAAAAACTCCTCCTGCTGGCTGTCACACCTGCATCCGGCTGTGTGTTCACAGTCTCGACAAATCCGCGGCGGATCAAGCTCCCAGGCGCAAAAGAATTTGCTCAGGCAACTATGATTTTTATCAAGCCCCGGTCGCTGTGAACTCCTTATAACCTTGCATTAACCATAGAGCAATTGCTTTATTTCTATTAATATCATAGACACTGCCTATAAAGGAATTTCGATGGAATTGCGTCATTTACGCTATTTTCTTGCGGTCGCCGAAAGCCTGAGTTATACCCGTGCCGCGGACACACTGCATCTGACCCAGCCGACGCTTTCCCAGCAAATCAAGCAGCTCGAGCAGGATCTCGACACCGTCCTTTTTGACCGTGTCGGCAGAACGATAAGACTGACCGCCGCCGGCGAAGTCTTCCGGCAGCACGCCGAACGCGCATTAAAGGAAATAACTACCGCACGATCAGCTCTTGATGAACTCGAGGGTCTTGCCCATGGATCATTGACGATCGGGGTCTTCCAGTCGTTCAACAGTTCGCTGTTGCCGCCGATACTGGCGGAGTTCTCGGCATCTCACCCCGGCATACGCGTGAGCGTTCGCCAACTCCCCGCCCGTGACATGGAAGACCTGCTGACAAAAGGAAAACTGGATATCGGAATCGCCTACTCGCCGACCGTTTCCGACAGGATGGAAATAGAAGAGCTGTTCGACGAACCCATGATGCTGGTCGTCGGCAAGAAACATCCTTACTCCCGCCGTCCGGAAATCCATGTCGATCAATTGCGTGATCAACCGCTCATTCTGCTCACGCCTGAATTTCCGTCCCGCCAACTGCTGTCGCAGTGGTTTGACGCCGCCGGTTTTCAGCCGCGCATAACCATCGAAATCAACTCGACCGACGCAATACTCGCAACGGTAAAATGCAGCAGGCTGGCTACGATACAGACGGAACGGATGGCGAAAGTGGTGCCGGGGCTGAGCTGCATCAGACTCAAACCGCGGCTGACGCGTACTGTGGCCATACTATGGCATCGTGACAGCTACCGGTCGGCGGCAGCGCGCGCTTTTGCTGCAATGATAAAAAATACCTACAGCAGCGCCCGGCCTGCCTAGAGCCGCCTTTATGCGATTCCTGACCGCGCCTCGTCAGTCCTTCCGCGCCCGATATATGCTCGCGCGTGCCTCTGGCGCTTAACCGCGTCCGGGGCTTCATAGGGCTTGTGCCCCCTGACCTGCGTGGCATGAAGTTCGCGCCGGGCATTGGCATCAAACGGGCCGCGCTGATGCAGGCTGCAACGATTATCCCAGAGCACGACATCGCCGGACCGCCACTGATGCTCGATGATATGGTCCTCCTTGAGCATGTATGTCCAGAGTTCGTCGAGCAGCGCCTCCGAGTCTTCAACTGAAAGCCCGTTGGCGTAATGCTTGAGCCGCGCCCGAGAAACAGGCTGTTGCAGCCGGTATCCGGATGAGTGCTGACTATGGGATGGCTGGGGCCGGTGGAGCGCCGCACATCCGTGACCTCCTGCGCACCCCGGCGCAGATTCCTGTTGGTGTCATATGACGTATCGTGTTTGATGGTGCGGCCGTGGACGATATTTTTCAACCGCGGCGGCAAAGCATCATAGCCGGCGTAACAGTTGCAGAACCGGGTATTGCCTCCCGCGCTTGATGGCGGAAGTTCCACTGCCCGCAGCATGCGCATGCCGGCGATGACCTCGCGAAACGAAAAATCACTGTGCCAGATCACTTCGCCGTCACCCAGCTCCCCGATGGCGACGCCGTCAACCTTGATATTCGACACGACGGTCACTTCCGGAGGACCGTCATGTCGTTGATGTGATGACCGCTCTTTTGCCGTCGGCGGCATTTCAAGCGGTCCGAATCTTCGTGAGACGGCGACCTGCGCTTCATCGGTCAGATCCTGATCGCGTATCAGCACCAGCAGATGATCAAGATACGCCTGATGCAGAACCTTGAATCCCTGATCATCCAGCTTGCGCAGATCGAGCCCCCTGATTTCCGCGCCCATGGCTCCCTGAAAAGGCACCACCGTCAACGCGCCGATCCTGCCTTCAACAACAGCGCTGGTTTTGTTTGGGGTTGGCATTTACGTCTCCCTGGGTGGACTGAACGCTACTTGATGCGAAACCGGTTGACTCTTGCCTCGCTGACAACCACACCGAGACCGGGGCCGCGCGGTCGATGCAAGCTGCCATGCTCCACCGGCAGCGGTGAATCCGAGACATCTTCGGCGAGATAATGATTGGTCACGTTGAGCCCCCAATCCAGATTGGGGGCGATGCATCCCAGTTGGGTCACCGCGGCTGCAGCAATGCTCGATTCGGCGACCTTGCAAGCGAGGTTGATGCTCAGGCCCAGCGCCGCGCACACGGTCATGGCTTGCGCTGCCGGCCCCATCCCGCCCATTTTGATGGTCTTGATATTCGCCCCCCGGATCGCCCCCATGCGATTCAGCATCACGATATCCGCAATGCTGCCGATCGATTCGTCGCCGTTCAACGGAATCGGACAGGCGCGCGCCAGCGCCGCCATGCCGTCAAAATCGTCAGCCAGCAAAGGCTGTTCGATAAACAGCAGATTGGCCTCGCGCGCGCGCGCGGCAAATGTCAGCACGTCCATGAACTTCATGCCGGTGTTGGCGTCAGCGCACAGGGCAATGTCATCACCGAGGCAGCGACGAACTTCAATTGCAGCCATGGCTTCTTCAAGCGGGGGCTTGATCCCGATTTTCAGCTTGAAAAACCGCCAGCCCAGCGCGAGTTGATGTTCAGCTTCTTCGATATCATCTTCGATCCGGGGATTACCCAGCAGGTACATCGGCACCAATGTTTCCCTGACCGCACCGCCGAGCAGGTCTGCTGCCGAAATACCCAGAGCGCGGGCAACAACATCGACCAGCGCCATATCCACGGCGCACTTTGCTCCGGTGTTGCCTACAATCAACTTCGCGCAGCGTTGGCTCAATTCAGCCCGGCGCATCGCATTCTGACCCAGCAGCAGCGGCGCGAGATAGCTGTTCACTGCGGCGACCATGCCGGGCAGGATATCTCCCGTCATGTAGGGTGCCGATGACGCCTCGCCCCATCCCGCAAGACCGTTCGCGGTTTCAATGCGTACCAGCAGATTGTAGGACTGCTCGATCCGCTCTCCGGCCATGACAACCGCTTTTTTCAGAGGCAACGCAACAGGTATGGCTTCGACACGTACGATCCTGAGCCCCGCGGAATTCGCATCGTCCTGCGAGGCAGTAGCATCCATTTCATGCGCCTTGTTCATCATGCGTTACCTTTCGCGACGCTGCCTCAGATCATGGTTGCGCCGCCATTGACGTCCATGGTCACACCCGTGACATAGCTCGCCTCCGGACTGCACAGAAATACTACTGCGGCAGCAATCTCATCCGGCGTGGAAAGCCGGCCCACCGGAGTTGTCTTTTCGATGTGCGCGATCCGTTCGGGACTGCGCATGCCCAGCGTGCGCGGCGTCAGCACATTGGCCGGGGCGACCGCGTTCACCGTGATTCCGTGCTTGCCCAGGTCCAGCGCCGCCTGGCGCGTCAGCGCAAGCATGCCGCCTTTGGCCGCCGTGTAATGCGGCGGATTGGGATTGACGCCGCTGCGCGCCGCCATGCTCGACAGCGCGACAAACCGGCCATATTTTGCTGCAATCATCAGCGGCGCGGCCGCCTTGAGCAAATAAAACATCGAGCGCAGATTGGAGTCGATCACGCCATCCCATGCATCGATCGGGCAGTCGATCAGATTGACGTACTTCGGAAAACCGCCGGCGCTGTGTACCACGATGTCGAGTCGCCCATTGCTGCGATGCGCATCACTGATTACCTTGTTTGTAGAATCCCAACTCAGAAGATCGGCGACACAGGTGAATGCGTTGCCGCCGTCCTTGCGAATCGCGTCTGTGACCCGCGCAACACCGTCGGCATTGATATCCATCACTCCGACCATTGCACCACGTCGCGCCAGTTCCCGGGCAGTTGCCTCGCCGATCCCCGTTGCCGCCCCGGTCACTACCGCACATTGTCCTTTGAATCCGTCCGCCATCGCTTTGCTCCAGTTATTGTTGCTTCGGAATGGCTTGCACCGAAGTGTTGTCAATGAATCGAGGGGATCGTCATGCCTTCGCGCGCCTCGGATACAACCTCTGAAAGCAGTTTCGCCCCGCTTCCGCTACGGGCAGAAGCCAGCGCGGCGTAAACCGCCGCCAGCGCCTGTAATCCATTGCCGGAAGAAATCTCCGTACTCCGGCCATCAATCAAACCTGCCGCAAACAGTTCCAGTTCGTCGCGAAACATGTTTCCCGGCGGAACATTGATCATCTGTCTGCCTTGTATCCCCTGACCCCGCTCACAAACATACAACTGTGCGCCCTGATGCAGGTTCTCGGGCTTGCCCCAATTGGTCTGATCGATTTCATAACAGGCATACGCGCGGTCCCCGAGGACCCGTACACTGTAAATGCCCGGGCTGGTCCAGCTCGAAACCACCGAACCCAGTTTGCCGTCGACAAACCTTGCGGAAACGACCCATTGATCTTCAACTTCGGCGCCTGCCGGTGAGCGCCGCGCCGATAGCGCATTGATCGACAGCAGATCCCCGCCCAGATACCGCAACGTATCGAACTGATGAATCGCGATCTGGCTCAGGCAGCCGCCGGGAGAGCGGCTGCCGTACCAGCGCCAATCGTCCTTGGTCAGCCGCAATCCGCGATCATTTGAAAAATTCGTTTCGATCAGACTGACATTCCCCAGTCGCCCGTCATCAATCATTTTTTTGATCAGCCGGGTACCTGTGAGAAATCTTGAACAGTGCCCTACAACAACCGATACTTCGTGAGCGGTTTCCAGACCGGCAATCCGCAACGCATCATCCATGGTGTTGGCGATGGGCTTTTCAAGGTACACATGCTTGCCTGCCTGTGCCGCCTTGCGCGCAAACTCCAGGTGCATTTCGTTGGGCAGCGCCAATATCACGCCGTCAACCTCCCGGTCCGCAAGTATCTCCTGATAACTCGCCGCCGCCGGTATACCGGTGGTTGTCACAAAGTCGGTAATACGCTGGGCGGTCCTGCCGAAACAGCATGTAATTTTTATTTTGGGAGATTCGCTGACGGCTTTTGCCAGCACCCGCGCCCAGGCGCCCACACCGATCATCGCCAAACGCACAGGCACGCTCAAACGATTCGTCATCACGCTTTATCGGACGCTGTCACGCCGGTAACCTCGCCAAGCCCTTTGTTCACAGATAATCGATTTTTTTCCAGTCACGCGGGGTGACGCTGACCACGTTCTTGTCGTGGCCGGGCCGGCGGTCGGCGTAGATGCGGCCTTCCTTCATCACCAGTTGGATGTTTTTCTTGTCCTGGAACACGCGGATGTTTTTCAGCGGGTCGCCCTTGACGGCGATGATGTCGGCGAACTTGCCGGCTTCAA
>JAKFUJ010000087.1 GCA_021732805.1 Betaproteobacteria bacterium
CAGGTATTCAGCCGGCGGAAAAAACACCGCCATGAAGCGGCGCACGACCAGGTCGTAAATTTTCTGCTGTACTTCATTCAGGCTTTTCGGCGGCTGTGGCGTCGGGATGATCGCGAAGTGATCTGAAATTTTGGTGTTGTCGAAAATGCGTTTATTGGGCTTGATCCATTTGCCCTTGATGATTTCTTTGGCAAACGGTGCGAGTTCAGACACTCCGGCGAGAGCGTTCAGCGTCGTTTTCACGGTCGCCTGGTAATCCTCGGGCAGGTGGCGTGAATCCGTGCGCGGATAAGTCAGCGCCTTGTGCCGCTCGTACAGTTCCTGGGCAATCGACAGCGTGGTTTTGGCCGAAAAGCCGAATTTGCCGTTGGCTTCGCGCTGCAGCGATGTCAGGTCGAACAGCATCGGCGACAGCTGTGACGACGGTTTGGATTCTTCGGTGACGGTTCCGACCTTGCCGCGGCAGGCCGCGGCAATCTTTTCCGCCGCCGCCTTGTTCCACAAACGGCTGTCTTTTTTTTCCGCATCCGCTTCGTCGCGCTTGAATGCCGGGTCGAACCAGCGGCCTTCGTAATCGCCGGCCTTGGCGCCGAATGTCGCACGCACTTCCCAGTAATCGCGGGGGACAAACTTGCGGATTTTCAACTCGCGGTCGGCAACGATCATCAGCGTCGGCGTTTGTACGCGTCCGACGGTGGTCAGGTAAAACCCGCCGCCCTTGCTGTTGAATGCGGTCATCGCACGCGTGCCGTTGATGCCGACCAGCCAGTCGGCTTCACTGCGGCTGCGCGCGTCATCGGCCAGCGGCTGCATTTCGTCGTCTGAACGCAGCTTGGTGAAACCGTCGCGAATGGCGGCCGGCGTCATCGATTGCAGCCACAGCCGGGAGACCGGCTTGCTGGTCTTGGTGGACTGCATGATGTAACGGAAAATCAGTTCGCCTTCACGTCCGGCGTCGCAGGCATTGATCACTGCGGTGATGTCCTTGCGCTTCAGCAGTTTCGCCAATACTTTCAGGCGAGGCTCGCTTTTGGCGATCGGATTCAGGTCGAAGTGCGGCGGTATGACCGGCAAATTGGCGAATGACCATTTGCCGCGTTTGACTTCAAATTCTTCAGGGGCTGCAATTTCCAGCAGATGGCCGACCGCGGACGACACCACATAGTCGTCATTTTCAAAATATTCGGCATGTTTGGTGAATCCGCCGAGTACGCGTGCGATATCGTTGGCGACCGAAGGTTTTTCCGCGATGATGAGCGTTTTCGCCATGTAAACCGTTGAATTTGCAGCTTAATTGCCGCTAGAGATGGGGCGCGAGACCGCCGCGCCATGGAAAAGAGCGCCCGATGATAAGAACAATCCCCGGCCAGCGCAAGCCGGAAGGTCGTTCGTTTAAAAAGTGATGGGAGCGTTGCATCACTATCAAGCCCGGTCTGTTTTGCAGAATCAGCCGTTTTCAGCAAACATTCAGGACAAGCGTTGCCATCGCCCTCCGGGCAGGGCTTCGATCCGGCCCGCCATTTCAAGATCAGTCAAAGCCATATTGAGCGCATTGATGGCAAATCCGCTGCGTTGTTGCAATGTTTCGCTGTCGACCGGATCGAAACCGATATGCGTCAGTAACGGATGTTCATCCGCAGCCGCAGTGTTTGACGCGGCGGCTTGTCCGGAAATCTGTACAAGTCCCAGTTCTTCCAGTATGTCCTGTGCTGACTCAACCAGCTTGGCGCCCTGTTTGATCAGTGCATGACAACCTTTGGCCAGCGGCGAGTGTATGGAACCGGGAATCGCGAAAACCTCCCTGCCCTGATCGGCAGCAATACGCGCGGTAATCAACGAGCCGCTGGATATCGCGGCCTCGACGACCAGGCAACCTTTGGATAATCCGCAAATCAGGCGATTGCGTCGCGGAAAATTGGCGGCCAGTGGCGGAGTGCCCAACGCAAATTCCGAAATCAATATTCCATCCGCGGCGATGCGGTGCGCCAGTTCGCGATTGCGCGCCGGGTACACCACATCCAGTCCGGTGCCGACGACGGCGATGGTCGAGCCGGTACCGGCGAGGCCGCCACGATGCGCGGCAGCGTCCACGCCCAGCGCCAGTCCGCTGACGATGACCAGTCCGGTATTACTCAGTGCCGTGGCGAAGGCTTCGGCGTTGGCAAGGCCCTGCGCAGTGGCATTGCGGCTGCCGACAATGGCAAAACCGTGCCGGTTCAGCAAATCGCGCCGGCCTTTGACATACAGCAGCGGTGGCGGATCGGGGGTTTCCAGCAAAGCCCGCGGGTAATTCGCATCAGCCAGCGTGATGATGTGATTGGCCGGATCTTCCAGCCAGGATTCGACGGCACTCCAGCTTGCCGGATCAGCGCCGCCATTGCGTATGGCAATGGCGATTTTTTCGCTGACAACGCTGCTCAGCTCGCGGTGGCTGGCGGTAAGGATGTTTGCGGGGGTGCCCAGCGCGACCAGCAGTTTGCGCAGTGATTGATGCCCCAGACCTTGCAGCAGGGTCAGACGCAGCCAGGCTTCCAGATCCGCGTCGATGAACATCGGATTTGACTTCGGTGTGGAAATGCTGGCAGCGGGAACAGGTTCCCGCCGCGGATCAGGGATTGGTTACGTAATCGGATACGGCAACCGGGCCGCTGGATTCCATCACCAGCGCGAAAGAAGCGCGGTCAAAGGTGCGGAACACCATTACCAGGCCGTAGCGCTGGTCAGGCAATTTAGCGATGTCCTGATTGGTGATTGGCTCACCCCGTTCGAGCAGAGTGTCACGCGCCGGAATCGTTTCGCTGTAATAAGTGCGCGGCGAATCGCTGCCGGACAAGCCGCTGCGGCCGAACAGCGGCGCGGTACGCTGGCTGTAACGCGCAGTGGTCTGACTGCGTTCAATGGCCAGTACGGTGCCGATCTCGAGTCCGTCTTTGCTGCCCTTGGACAGGGTGACGATGGACAGCGGGCCGGTTTCCTGCAGGCCGCCATAAGTGGAGATGATACGGCCCTTGACTGCTTTCTTCGGTCGCTGCGGGACGTAAGCAAAAACCGGCGTTTGTTTGACCAGTGGCAGCAGGCGGTCATCACGGAAAATTTCCAGCACGGACCTGGTGATTTCAATGGTCGCTACTTCGCCATGTTGGCGGACCTGGGCTTCACCCAGATAAACCGCCTCATAACCGAGAATCTGGTTGTTTTCGGGATCGACCAGGGGATCACCACGACGGAAAATCTGCCACTGATTGCCTTTGTTTTTACCGAGGCCATGGACGAAAGCGAGATCACCGGGTCCGAGGGTAACCCGGCCATCAGCGGTGGCGACAATTTTGGGTGCGCCCTCGAGCTCATCAACACCAACCACCAGTGGTTTGGACAGGAACGGCTCGATCACCGACGGAGAAATGCTGGGGACGGCGCTGCGTATGCTGGGTTCACTGCGGACCTTGGGTTCCAGCCTGGCGGTTTCGAGCGAAACCAGGTTCAACCGCGGTTCGCCGCCGCTGCGGTCGAGCACGATGACATCACCCGGATAGATCAGGTGCGGGTTCTTGAGTTGCTCCTGATTCATTTTCCACAGTTCCGGCCAGCGCCACGGCTCCTTCAGGTAACGTCCGGAAATGCTCCATAAGGTGTCCCCTTTCTGTACCGTATAACGCTCAGGGGCACTGTCCTGCATGGCCGCAGGCTGGGCTGCGACCAGAGCCGGAGTTATCAACAAAATCAGGGATATAATTGTTTTTCGCATGTGCAGCCCCACCTTAATGTGAGCACCGCCGGCGTACCCGCGCAGAAACAGCAGCCGACGTAAGAGTTTGGTTTAAATTCTGCATCTAGATGATTAAATTGGCAAGTTTTTCATGGCTTTACTTCCGATATTGCACTACCCCGATCCGCGGCTGCACAAGATAGCGTCGCCGGTGAAGCAGGTAGATGACAAAATACGCAAAATAATCAAAGACATGGCTGAGACCATGTATGCTGCACCAGGCATTGGTTTGGCCGCAACACAGGTGGATATGCATTTGCGGATTATCGTTATCGATATCTCCGAAACGCATGACCGGCTGCAGGTGTTTATCAACCCGGAAATCACCAGCACCGAAGGTGAGGCTGAGTGCGAGGAAGGATGTTTGTCGGTACCGGGCATATTCGAAAAAGTCACGCGCGCCGCCACAGTCACGGCCAGGTTTGTGGACGAGCGCGGGCAACAAAGCACGGTCGAGGCCGATGGCCTGCTGGCGGTTTGCATACAGCATGAAATGGACCATCTGGTCGGGCGGGTTTTTGTCGAGAAACTGTCCCGTTTGAAGCAGCAGCGCATCGTCGCCAAATTATCCAAACAGCAGCGACAGGCGATGTAGCGTTCAGCAACGCTGGGCGCCTGCTTCCAAATTGAAAATCCCGTTTTGAAAATTATTTGTGCAGGCACGCCAGCGTTCGCCGCCACCGCCTTGACCGCATTGCTCGACAACGGTCATCAGGTGGTGCATGTGCTGACGCAACCCGACCGCCCCGCCGGGCGTGGCCTCAAATCGCAGGCATCTGCAGTAAAACAACTCGCGCTGGCCCGGGGATTGCCGCTCAGTCAGCCGGTCACGCTCAAGGACGACGCAGTGGTTGCAACGCTTAAACGGCTGAACGCTGAAATCATGGTGGTTGCAGCGTATGGATTGATGATTCCGGAAGCCCTGCTGCAAATGCCGCCGCGCGGCTGCGTGAATATTCATGCATCGTTATTGCCGCGCTGGCGCGGTGCGGCGCCGATCCAGCGTGCGATACTGGCTGGCGATCGCGAAACAGGCGTGACCATCATGCAGATGGATGCCGGACTGGATACCGGCGCCATGCTGCTGGCGCAAAGGGTTGCCATTGCACCCGGGGACACCGCGCAGACACTGCACGACAAACTGGCCGCAACCGGTGCGCAACTGCTGCTGCGCGTGTTGCAGGAACAGCTTCAGCCCGTGGTGCAGGACGACACGCAGGCAAGCTACGCTGCAAAAATAAGCAAAGTTGAAGCGCATATCGACTGGACGCGTTCAGCCATTGAAATCGACCTCCAGATTCGTGCTTTCCATCCGGCGCCCGGCGCCTATACAACATGGAACGGGCAGGTTCTGAAAATCTGGCGTGCCGAACCGGTTGTCGACGCTGCTTCTGACCCTGTCGCCGGCACTGTGGTGCATGCGGACAACAACGGCGTGGTCGTTGCAACAGGTGCCGGCAGCATCCGTCTGCTCGAGTTGCAACGCGCCGGCGGTAAGCGACTCGCGCCTAGACAGTTTCTGGCGGGCACCCCTATCGACGCAGGCACACGCTTTGAAGCCTGACGTTTCGAGGCTGTCGGGTTGAGCATGGAACGTGTTCAGTGTCTGGCAACAGGCACCGTATCCCGCGTGCTGAGCGGGCGCAGCCTTGATGCCGAACTCGCGGCGACCTGGCGCGATGAGCCCACGCTGATCCCGCAGGAGCGCGGCGCGGTACAGGATCTGAGCTACGGTGTTTTGCGCCATCTCGGTTTTCTTGAAGCCATCCTCGGCCAGTTGCTGCACCGGCCGCCGACTGATGTGCTGGTGCGTCACCTGTTGCAGGTCGCGATCTACCAACTGCTCTACAGCAAGGCGCGTCCGTACACCATCGTCGATCATGCGGTGCCGGCTTGCGCGCAACTGGGATTTCCGCAGGCCCAGGGTCTGGTCAATGCGGTCCTGCGCAATTTTTTGCGCCGCCGCGCGGAGCTTGAAACAGTCGCTGTCACGACTGACGCCGGACGTTATTCCTACCCGCCATGGTGGATCACCAAACTGGCGACACAGTTTCCGCAGGACTATCGTGAAATTCTCGAAGCCGGCAATGTCAGGCCGCCGTTGACGCTGCGCGTCAACCGTCGCCGCATGTTGCGCGATGATTATCTGGAAGTGCTGGCGACAGCCGGGATTGTCGGAACTCCCGTGGGCCGGCAAGGCGTAATCATCGACAAACCGCGGCCGGTGGCGCAGATCCCCGGCTTTTCCGGCGGAATGGTATCGGTGCAGGATGCCGGCGCCCAGTTCGCGGCCGAATTGCTGGATGTCGCGGATGGCATGCGCGTGCTGGATGCCTGCGCAGCGCCCGGCGGGAAAACCGCGCACTTGCTGGAACTCGCCGACCTTGAACTGACGGCAGCTGATATCGACGCGGAGCGCCTGCTGCGGGTTGCGGACAATCTGACAAGGCTGTCATTGCAGGCGCGGCTGTTGCAAGCCGATGCCGGGCTGCCGGAACAGTGGCGCGATGCCGGCACCTTTGATCGCATACTGGCTGATGTGCCGTGCACGGCATCGGGCGTGGTTCGTCGCCATCCCGACATCAAATGGCTGCGTCAGCGCAGCGATATTGCAGCCCTGGTCGTCCGCCAATCGCACATTCTCGACACGCTTTGGCAGTTGTTGGGCAGTGGTGGTAAATTGCTGTATGCAACCTGCTCCGTTTTTGACGAGGAAAACGACCGGCAGGTCGAACAATTCATTGCCCGTCATCCCGATGCCCGGCGACTTTCCCTTCCGCTGCCCGACAGCGGAATAAAACATATCGAAGGCCAACTGTTTCCCGACGCCGCGCATGACGGTTTTTTCTACGCCCTTCTGGAAAAAGTTTAAATTCTCGGCGCTGCTGCTGGCATTTGCGTTGGCGGCGCCCTTGCCGCTTGCGGCGCAACACCATGGCATAGACGTGCGCCAGGCCACAGTCGCCGTGGCGGATGATCATTACCTGCTCGAAGCCAATATCGACATCGTGCTGTCGGCGCCGCTGGAAGATGCGCTGCACAAAGGGATTGCGCTTTATTTCCTGCTTGAATTCGAGATGGTGCGTTCGCGCTGGTACTGGTTCAACGACAAGCCCGTATCGCGTCAGCAGCAATATCGTTTGCAGTTCAATGCGCTGACGCGGCAGTACCGCATCGGCATCGGCGGGTTCTACCAGAATTTCCCGACGCTGGGCGAAGCGCTGCAGGTGATGAGCAAAGTTCGGCGACGCGAAGACATAGAACCCGGAACCCTGAGCAAAGGCACCAGCTACACGGCGGGCCTGCGCCTGCGGCTGGATATCTCGCAACTGCCCAAACCCTTCAATCTGAATGCGCTGGGTTCCCGTGAATGGAGCCTGGGCTCGGACTGGGTTCGCTGGACGGTGTCGCCATGACCGGTATCGCGCACAAAATGCCGCGGACCGGCGCGGTCATGCGTTATCTGCTGCTGTTGTGCGTGGCTCTTGGCGTCGCAGCAGTTTTCCTGCTGGCTTCGGTGAGCACCAATTCGGCGCTGTTTACCCGGTATTACCCGGCACTGCTCGTCATCAATCTGAGCATAGCGCTGCTGCTGGCCGGCATGGTGGTTTATCAGCTGGTCAGCCTGCGTAAACGCCTGAAGGCGGGAGTATTCGGCGCCAAGCTGACACTGCGTCTGGTGGCGTTGTTTGCATTGATGGCCGTGCTGCCCGGTTCACTGATTTACGGAGTGTCAGTACAGTTCGTGTCGCAGAGTATCGAGTCCTGGTTCGAGGTGCGTCTGGACAGTGCGCTGGAAAGCGGGCTCAACCTTGGTCGTGGCACGCTCGACGGCCGCCTGAAGGAGCTCTCGGGAAAAGCCGAGCGGATGGCATTGACGCTGTCAACACGTTCGCCATCCGAGCACATCGCCGTGCTCAATGAACTGCGTGAACAGGCCGGCGTTGAGGAGGCCACTCTGTTTACCGGGCGCGGCAGGGTTATCGCTTTTTCCGGTAACGAACGCAGCGGCATTGTGCCCGACGGACCGGGTGCTACTGCAATGCGCCAGATCCGTCTGCAGCAGTCCTACAGTGTGATCGAATCCATACCCGATCGCGGCCTGTTTCTGCGTGCACTGGCGCCGGTCAACGTGGTGGCGCTGACCGACGAAACCCGTATTCTGCAACTGCTTCAGGCCGTTCCTGCACAGCTCGCGCGCGACGCCGAGATCGTGCAAAGCGGTTATCGCGAATATCAGGAGTTGCAACTGTCGCGGCGCGGCCTGAAGCGACTCTATGCGATTACCCTCACACTCACGATGCTGCTGGCACTGCTGTCTTCGCTGGGACTTGCGATTGTGCTGTCCAGTCGTCTGTCCGCGCCTTTGAGCGCACTGGTTGAAGGTACGCGCGCAGTGGCTCAGGGCGACTTCAGCCGTCGGGCCGCAGTGGCCAGTAGTGACGAACTGGGTCAACTGACACAGTCGTTCAACAGCATGACGCTGCAACTGGCCGAAGCGCAGGCGCGTGTCGAACGCAACCAGGCGCAGCTTGCCCATGCCAAGGCGTATCTCGAAAGCGTACTGGCACATCTTTCAGCGGGTGTGCTGACGTTCGACAGCAGCCTGCGCCTGCGCTCTGCCAACCCCAGTGCGGCACAGATACTGGGCGCCGATTACACGCCGCTGCTGGGCAGTGCGGTGAGTGACTGGCCGGCGATTGATGCCACGCTGGCGCCATTGGCACAGGCGATGGTGGAAGCGTTCCGGCGCACGGACACGGCCGAATGGCAGCGCCAGGTTGAACGCGTTGCCCGCGACGGCACACAGGCTTTGTTGTTGCGCGGCACGCGTTTCGGCGAAGCCGGCGATACCGGGTTGATCGTGGTGTTCGATGACGTGACGCAACTGCTGCAGGCGCAGCGCGATGCAGCCTGGGCGGAAGTTGCGCGCCGGCTTGCCCACGAGATCAAGAATCCGCTGACGCCGATCCAGTTGTCGGCGGAGCGCATGCAGCTGAAACTCGAACCCAAGCTGGCGCCCGCTGACGCCGAAATCCTCGTCCGTTCGACGCAGACCATCGTCAGCCAGGTCGCCGCGCTGAAACGCATGGTCGATGCGTTCAGCCAGTACGCGCGCACGCCCGAGCCCGCGCTGCGTGCGCTGGATCTGAATGCCCTGATCCGCGAAGTGCTGATGCTGTACGAGTCGCTCGGTTCAAGCATGAAACTCAATCTGGCGAACGCGATGCCGCCGGTGCAGGGAGACGCCACCCAGATCCGCCAGGTGATTCATAATCTGCTGCAGAATGCGCAGGATGCGCTGGTCGGTACGGAAGCGCCGTACATTGAAATTGCCACGGCGGTACGCGATGGGCGCGCCGAATTTTCGGTGACCGACAACGGCACCGGATTTCCGGAGCAATTGATGAAGCGGGCTTTTGAACCGTACGTCACCACCAAACCGCGTGGTACCGGCCTCGGCCTGTCGATCGTGCGCAAGATCGTCGAAGAACATCATGGTGAAGTCACCATAACCAACGTGTCGCCGCATGGCGCCCGTGTGGCAATCCTGCTGCCGGTCGCCAAACAGAGTGCTGGTGAGCGCTCGGCCGCATGAATACCCGGAACAGACCAAAATGCGACAAATACTTGTAGTAGACGATGAAGTAGGCATCCGTGAGCTGCTATCGGAAATCCTTTCCGATGAAGGCTACGATGTAAAGCTCGCCGAAAATGCCGGTGCAGCGCGGGCTTTCCGCACGCAGATCAGGCCGGATCTGGTGCTGCTCGATATCTGGATGCCGGATACCGACGGCATCACGCTGCTCAAAGAATGGGCCAGCAGCGGGCAACTGACGATGCCGGTGGTGATGATGTCGGGCCACGGCACCATCGACACCGCGGTCGAGGCCACGCGTATCGGGGCCTACGATTTTCTCGAAAAACCGATCGCACTGCAGAAACTGCTGGCGACCGTAGGCAAGGCGATTACCCGCGGCGAACAGCGGCCGCATGCCGGTGCTGCGCTGGCCATGCTCGGCCGCACGCCGGTGATACAGGAACTCAAACAGCGCCTGGAGCGTATCGCTGCCGGTCGCGCTGCCGTGCTGATCCAGGGCTCGCCCGGCTGTGCTTTCGAAGCCTGCGCGCGCGCTTTGCACGTGCCGAGCAATCCGTGGAATGTGATCGAGCGCGGCGCTCAAATCGTTGAAACCCCGCTTGATCTGCTGCAGGCCGCGCGCGGCGGAACCCTGTTTGTCCGCGATATCGCCGAATTCAGCAAACTCGAGCAACGCGGCCTGCAGGTGCTGCTGTCCCAGGCCAATCGTTACAACGTGCGCGTGGTCTGCGGCGCAACGCGCCCGCTGTCAGGGCTGGTGGCCGAAGGTCATTTTGACGATCGCGTTTACCAGTTGCTGGGTACGACGACCATACAGTTGCCACTGCTGCGTGATCAGCGCGACGATATCCCGGAACTGGCCGGTGTCATGCTCAACGATCTGATCGAGCAAAAACTGGTGCCGTCACGCCATTTCAGCACTGCGGCGCTGAATACCCTGCGCACTTACGACTGGCCGGGCAATTTTTCCGAATTGCGCAATGTGGTGCAGACGCTGGCCAATACCGCTGTCGGTGAACAGATTTCGGTGGAAGAAGTGCAGCGCGTGCTGCCCCAGGTGGCCGCACCGAATGCGGCGGCTTCGCTGCAGCTGGATGCGCCGTTGCGCGATGCGCGTGATGCTTTTGAGCGCGTCTATTTCGAATACCATCTCGCCCGGGAAGGCGGCAATATCAGCCGTGTTGCCGATGTCGTGGGCCTCGAACGCACCCATTTGTATCGCAAGCTCAAGCACTTGGGCATCAAGGCCACACGCAGGAACGACGAGTAGCCGGCGTCACCGTCGAGGCTCTCGCCCCGGCATGGGCGCTGCCGTTATAATCACGGTTTTTCCGTTCCGCCGCTTTTTTTCATCACGATCACCATCGTTTCGCCAGGATCCAGCAAGCCATGAGTTCCCGACCCGAGTTGGCGAACGCGCTGCGCGCGTTGGCAATGGACGCAGTGCAGCAGGCCAACTCCGGCCACCCCGGCATGCCGATGGGCATGGCGGAAATCGCCGAAGCGTTGTGGCATCGCCACCTGCGCCACAATCCGGCCAATCCGCAGTGGGCCAATCGCGACCGTTTTGTGTTGTCCAACGGCCACGGCTCAATGCTGCTCTATGGATTGCTGCACCTGACCGGTTATGATCTGCCGATCGATGAACTGAAACGTTTCAGGCAGCTGCATTCCAAAACCGCCGGCCATCCCGAACACGGCATGGCGCCCGGCATCGAGACCACCACCGGCCCGCTCGGTCAGGGCATTGCCAACGCTGTCGGCATGGCGCTCAGCGAACGCGTGCTCGCCGACAGTTTCAACCGCGATGGCCACAGCATCGTTGATCACCGCACTTATGTATTTCTCGGCGACGGTTGCCTGATGGAAGGCGTGTCGCACGAAGCCTGCGCGCTGGCCGGCACGCTGCAACTGCACAAGCTGATTGCCTTGTATGACGACAACGGCATTTCCATCGATTCAGAAAAAGCACAATTAAAACAATGGTTTACGGATAACACCCCGCAGCGCTTTGCCGCTTATGGCTGGAACGTGATCTACGGCGTGGATGGTCATGACGCGGAAGCTGTAGACACCGCAATCCGTCAGGCGCAGGGTGAAAAAAACCGGCCGACGCTGATCTGCTGCAAGACCCTGATCGGCAAGGGCGCGCCGAAAAAACAGAACACCGGTGGCGCGCACGGTGCACCGCTGGGGGCTGAAGAAATCGCCGCCACCCGTGCTGCGATCAACTGGCCGCATGCGCCGTTTGAAATTCCGGAAGCGGTGTATGCCGAATGGAATGCGCGTGAACGCGGTGTTGCGCAGGAATCTGCGTGGAACCAGAAATTTTCTGCTTATGCCGCAGCACATCCCGAACTGGCCGCGGAGTTCAAGCGGCGCATGGCCGGCGAACTGCCGTCCGGCTGGGGCGCACACCGCGATGCTTTCCTTGCGCAAACCGCGCAAAAAGCCGAAACCATCGCCACGCGCAAGGCTTCGCAGAATGCAATCGAAGGTTTTGCGCCGGCGTTGCCGGAACTGATCGGCGGTTCGGCTGATCTTGCCGGCTCCAACTTGACGCTGTGGTCCGGTTCCAAAGGCGTCAGTGCCACCAGCGGCGGCAATTACATTTATTTCGGCGTGCGCGAATTCGGCATGGCCGCCATCAGCAACGGCATCGCACTGCACGGCGGGCTGATCCCGTACCACGCAACCTTCCTCGTGTTCTCCGACTATGCACGTAATGCACTGCGCATGGCGGCGCTGATGAAGCAGCGCGTGGTGTGCGTATTCACCCACGATTCGATCGGCCTTGGGCAGGACGGACCCACGCACCAGCCGATCGAACATGCAGCGTCATTGCGTTTGATGCCGAACATGAATGTCTGGCGACCTTGTTACACCGTGGAGACCGCAGCAGGGTGGGCCAGCGCAATTGAACGTCATGATGGCCCGACCAGTTTGTTGTTGTCGCGAGACGCTCTGCCCTTCCAGCAACGCAGCGTGGAGCAGATTGCCGACATCAAACGCGGCGCTTATGTATTGTCGGAAGCCACGGGCGGCGCTGCGCGTGCCGTTATCATTGCCACCGGTTCGGAGGTTGCCATTGCACTGGCGGCGCAACAGGCGCTGTCCGCGACGGGTGTTGCGGTGCGCGTCGTGTCCATGCCCTGCACCTCGATTTTTGACCGCCAGGATGCCGCGTACCGCGCCAGCGTTCTTCCGCGCGGCCTGCCGCGGATCGCAGTCGAGGCTGGCGTCACCGATTATTGGCGCAAATATGTTGGACTCGAAGGTGCGGTGATCGGCATCGACCGCTTTGGTGAATCGGCGCCGGCAAATGAACTGTATAAATTTTTCGGCATCACCGCGGACAAGGTGGCGGCGGCGGTGCGCAGCGTGTTGCAGGCATAACGCATTTTCAACCTTATTTTTCCGGGGGAATCATGGCAATCAAGGTCGGCATCAACGGGTTCGGGCGGATCGGTCGCATGGTGTTTCGCGCGGCGGTGCAGGATTTTCCCGACATCGACATCGTGGGTATCAACGACCTGCTGGAGCCGGATTACCTCGCGTACATGCTGCGCCACGATTCGGTGCACGGCAAATTCAAGGGCGACATCTCGGTCTCCGGCACCACGCTGGTGGTCAATGGCAAGAAAATCCGCCTGACGGCAGTCAAGGATCCCACCGAACTGAAGTGGAACGAAATCGGCGCCGACATCGTGATTGAGGCGACCGGTCTGTTCCTCGACAAGGGTACGGCCAGCAAACATCTCACCGCCGGCGCGAAAAAAGTCATCATGTCGGCGCCGTCGAAGGATGACACGCCGATGTTCGTGTTCGGCGTCAACGACAAGAGCTACGCCGGCCAGACAGTGATCTCCAACGCGTCCTGCACCACCAACTGTCTGGCGCCGGTGGCGAAGGTGCTGAACGACAAATGGGGCATCAAGCGCGGCCTGATGACCACGGTGCATGCCGCTACCGCGACGCAGAAAACTGTCGATGGTCCGTCGAACAAGGATTGGCGCGGCGGCCGCGGCATCCTCGAAAACATCATTCCGTCGTCCACCGGCGCAGCCAAGGCCGTCGGCGTGGTGATCCCGGAACTGAACAAGAAACTGACGGGCATGGCGTTCCGAGTGCCGACTTCCGACGTGTCAGTGATCGATCTGACTGTGGAACTGAACAAACCCGCGACCTACGCTGAAATCTGCGCCGAAATGAAGGCGCAGTCGATGGGTGCGATGAAGGGCGTGCTCGGCTACACCGAAGAAAAAGTGGTATCGACGGATTTCCGCGATGAAACCTGCACCTCGGTGTTTGACGCCGAAGCCGGCATCGCGCTCGACAGCACCTTCGTCAAAGTGGTGTCCTGGTACGACAACGAATGGGGTTATTCCAGCAAGGTGCTGGAAATGGTGCGCGTGATCGCGAAATAAATAAGAGCACGTAACAAAATGAAAAATCTTCCCTCATCCCAACCCTTCTCCCGAAGGGAGAAGGGCTTTATTTCCCTCTCCCTCCGGGAGAGGGACCGAGGGTGAGGGAGTGCGGGGTATCCTCGCCACATGCATTTTGTTATGCGCTCCAAGTACCCGAAAAACATTGCCGCAGAGGTCACGGAGAACGTCAAAAAAACCGATTCTTGCCCCGGTTTTCTCCGTGAACGCTGTGGCTAAAAGGTGTTGAATTGAAGTTTCTCCGACTGACAGATCTTCCCCTCGCCGGCAAACGCGTATTCATCCGCGCCGACTTGAATGTGCCGCAGGACGATGCCGGCAACATCAGCGAAGACACGCGCATCCGCGCTACCATCCCCGGCATCAAACACGCGCTCGCCGCGGGTGCCGCGGTGATGGTGACTTCCCACCTCGGCCGCCCGACCGAGGGCGTGCTCAAGCCCGAAGATTCGCTGGCGCCGATTGCGAAACGACTGTCCGAAGTACTCGGTCAGCCAGTACCGTTGATACAGGACTGGGTGAATGGTGGTTTCGAGGTCAAACCCGGCGAAGTTGTGCTGCTGGAAAACTGCCGCGTTAACAAGGGCGAAAAAAAGAACGATGAACAGCTTGCGAAAAAAATGGCGGCGCTGTGCGATGTGTATGTGAATGATGCTTTCGGTACCGCGCATCGTGCCGAAGCCACCACCCACGGCATTGCCAGATTCGCACCGGTCGCCTGCGCCGGTCCGCTGATGGCGGCCGAACTGGATGCGCTGGGCAAGGCACTGGAAAAACCGGCGCGTCCGTTGCTGGCCATCGTCGCCGGCTCCAAGGTTTCAACCCTTGGAGCCGGCGACGATGGCCAGCAA
>JAKFUJ010000045.1 GCA_021732805.1 Betaproteobacteria bacterium
GTCAGCAGCACAAAAAAACCGATCAACACCTGCACCAGTTCTTTCGGCATGCCCTGGAATGCCCACAGCCCGAGCGCAACGCCGAATGGCATCAGCAGACTGAAGCGGATGATCAGCGGCCACGCCATGTGTTTGCGGAACAGCCATACCCGCCAGGTGTTGGAGGCGAGCTGCACCACGCCGTGTGCCGGGATCGCGGCAGCAGGCGGCATGAACAGCAGCATCAGCGCGATCAGTATCGTCCCGCCGCCGGCGCCGGCGACCGCGGTCAGGGCCGAAGTGAAAAAGGCAGCGCCGACGAGCAGCGTGATGTCTATCCAGTCCATTTATAACCAGTTGATTTTAATGATATTTTTATAAACTCTCGTCATGCCGGCGAAAGCCGGCATCCAGCAACGGTGTTGGCAATCACAAGGTGTTTTCTGGACCCCGGCTTTCCCCCCAAGGGGACTTCCTTCGGGGCGCGCCGGGGTGACGAGTTTGTGTGAGTGACGTTATGGTTTTACGGGTTCGACTGCCGGTTCTTCCGGCAACAGCATGACAATGGCGGCCTTGATTGCAGCGATGCCGGCCATGATCCACAGCGCATTGGAAAAGCCGATGGCATTCACCAGCGGTCCGAGTATCCATACCGCGAGCGAACTGAAACCGAAGGCCACCGTCAGGCGCATGCCGGCCACGCGCGACCGCAGACGGTCATCGACGTAACGCACGATCATCGCGTCGGTGAACGGGATGGCGCCGAAGACAAACACCATCACCGCCAGCAGCGCGATAAAGAGGCCCCAGTCCTGGCTGTGTGCGGCCCAGATCAGCAACGGAATCTGGATGATCGATATCCACACCTGCAGCGGCTTGAACGCCACCCTGTCGATCAGGCGGCCGACAACGATCTGCGCAAACGAGGCGATGGTGTAGATGATCGCGAGCAGCGTGCCGATCAGCGCAGGGTCGTCGATAATGCCCTTGAAGCCCTCGGACAGCAGCTGCGAATTGCCGTTGGTGGTGAAGTTGAAGAGGATGGTGCTGACCGCGGCGGCGGAGGTCATCACCGCAAAGGCGCGCATCAGCATCTGCGGCGTCAGTGCCACCTGGGCCTTGCCGCCCTTGCGTTTCGAGGGCGCTTCGGTTTCCTTCGGGCAGGTCAGCGCGAAGATAATGCCGCAGGCGATCGACAGCAAGCCGGGAATCACAAACGCCGCGCGCCAGCCGATCCATTTCACCAGGAAGCCGGTGACCAGGGCCGCGACGGCAATGCCGAGATTGCCGGCGAGACCGTTCAAGCCGATCACCGCGCCCGGGTTCGGCACGTTCTGCACCAGCATCGGAATGCCCACCGGATGATAAATCGCGGCGAAGGCGCCCAGCAGCGTCAGCGCAGCGGCGATCTGCCAGGCATTCTGGGTCAGTGCGACCAACAACGCAGAGACCCCCATGCCGATGAAAAAAATGATCATCATGTTGCGTCGGCCCCACAAGTCGCCGAGGCGGCCGGCGGGCAGAGAGCCGAGACCGAACAGAATGAATGCCCCGACGCTGTACGGTATCAGGTCGGTCCAGTTGGCGTAACCGAATTCGACGGCGATGCTGGCCACGGCGGTGGCGAAAATCAGCAGGAACATGTGGTCAACGGCGTGGCCGACGTTGAGCAGCAGGCGCACGATGGTGGAGAAGCCCTCGGGATGAGCGTCGGGCGTGGCGGCAGGGGCGGTGGCGGTTGTCATGGGCTGCAGTGTGCTTGAGTTACAATCGTCTGTCTTTCGAAGATTTACCCTGAATATTCGCAAAATGGACAATCCCGGTCAGGCCGTAAAAGCCGCGCCATTGCGCCCGGCCCGCCGCCGCGCGCATCGGCTGCACGCCGTCAGCGATTTCGCCAGCGCGCCGGAAAGCCCGGTCCGGGGCGACCTGTCGCGCGCCGTGGTGATCCGCCACACCGCGTATCCGCGGGGCCATCACATCACGCCGCACTGGCACGGCCGCGCGCAGTTCGTGTTTGCGGTGACGGGCACGATGCGCGTGCGCACCGCGCGCCATGCGTGGATCGTGCCGCCGTCCCGCGCGTTGTGGGTGCCGGCGCACACGGTGCACGAAATCCAGATGCATGGCATCGTCGACATGCACAGTCTTTATCTGGATGCGGTTGCCGGCGCGGGCATGCCGGCGTCCTGCGCGGTGCTCGATGTCACGCCGCTGCTGCGTGAACTGGTGGTGCGCGCGGCAGCCTTGCCGGCGACCTATGATGAAAGCGGCGATGATGGCCTGCTGATGCACCTGTTGACGGCGGAAATACGCCGCCAGCCGCATTGCGCGCTGGATCTGCCGTTGCCGGAAAGCGCGGACTTGACCCGGTTGTGTGAACGCATACTGGCCGACCTGTCGACACGCCGTCCTTGCGATGCTGATGCCGGCGAACTGAACACCAGCACGCGCACGCTGTACCGGCGGTTTCTGCGCGAAACCGGCATCACCTTTGCGCGCTGGAAACAGCAGGCGCGACTGCTGGAGTCGATCCGGCGGCTGGCCGAAGGCGTGCCGGTGACGACGGTGGCGGTGGATCTGGGTTACGAAAGCCCCGGGGCGTTTTCGACGATGTTCCGCCGCGCGCTGGGCATGGCGCCGCGCGCGTTTACCGCGGGCGATGCCGGCTTGTCATCGCGATAACACGCCGGCGGGAGCGGCGGTGGCTGATGACTGTTCGAGGTATCGACGGTAAAACGCCACGACGGCCTGTCCGCCATCTTTTGCGGTCTGTCCGATGACGATTTGACCGCGCAAATCACGTCCGAATTCAAGCTGCATGGTGTCGATGCCGTCGGCATTGTGACTGCCGTAGAGCAGGACGGTATGACCGCCGGTATAGTTTTTTGCTTCGACGCGGTCGGTCGGCGCCGTGTCATTGGCGGGGATGATGCGGTAACCCATTTTCGCGAATTGGCCGAACACGCTGTCGGGGCCGGTCACGGCCGGCGCCCCCGCCCGCGCCAGCAGCCGCGTCACCGCAGCGCCGTGATGCGTGCCACGCAGGATTGAATCGCGGTACGCGGCCTGGCCGTGAATGTCGAACAGCATGGCGGCGGGATATTTTGCGCGCACCTCGTCGACAAAGCGGCGGATCGCGGCGTGATAGAAATCGTAATCCGCAGCGCAGCCTGATTCGGCATAGGCCTCATCCGCGCGGCGGTTGGCGTCGATGTACCGGCGCTGAAAGCGTGCGATGACCAGGTACGGCCGCTTGCCGGTCAGGCGGGTGATTTCTCCGGCAATATCGCGCGCCAGCAGGTCCGTGTTGAGGTCCGCACCCGTGACGAAGCGCGAACCGGTCGGCGTGCGCAGGCTGCATCCCGGCACCTCTTCGCGTCCGCCGTGCGGTGCGGTGAGGATGATCGGCAGTTCACCGGCCTCGACCAGTATCAGTTCACGGGCGAATGAGGCGCCGGAAATCAGCAAAACCGGCAGGATCGACAACAGCAGCAGTCTGTGCAAAGCACGCACCACGCGTCGAGAGCGAGGCGGATTTACTTCGCGCTGGTGCCCGACAATTTGACCATGTCACCGATGCGCTTGGTCTGGTCGCGCCGGAATGCATCAAGTTCATCACGCGTGCTGCCCACGGTATCGATGCCGAGGGTTCTCAGTTGTTTGCCGAACTCAGGATCCTTGACGCCCTTGATGACTTCGGCACTGACTGTGTTCAACACGGCGTTGGGCGTACCCCGGGGCGCGACAACGCTGTACCAACCCAGCGTTTCGTAGCCGGGTACCGTTTCGGAGATGGACGGTACATCGGGAAGCAGAAACGATCGCTTGGAGGCGGTCACACCGAGCGCCCGCAAGCGTCCGCCCTGGATATGGGGTGTAGCTGCGGGCATGACGGCATAGGTCAGTTGCACTTCCTGTGCGATGGTGTCGGTAATCGCCTGGGCTATGCCCTTGTACGGCACGTGCAGCATTTTGGTGCCGGTGAGGTGGGTAAACAGCACGCCGGACAGATGCTCCGAGGCGCCGGTGCCGGCCGAGCCGTAACGCAGAGGCTGTTTTTTGGCGTGCGCGATCAGTTCACTGATGGATTTTGCCGGCACCTGCGGGTTGACGAGCTGCACGAACGGCACGGTGCCGAGCAGGCTGACCGACGGAAAATCCCGGGCGAGATCGAACTTGACGTCCTTGAACACCGAGGTCGCGACCACCAGCTGTGAAGTCAGAATCATCCAGGTGTAGCCGTCGGGGTTGGCCTGCAAGGCCAGTTCCGCGCTGATCACGCCCGCCGCACCGGGCCGGGCATCGACCACGATGCGCTGTCCCCAGGCTTTGTAGAGATGATCCGCCAGCACCCGGGAAATAATGTCGGGGCCTGATCCCGCCGCGCTGCCGATGATCACCCGGATCGGTTTTTCCGGATATCTGGTTTCCGCGGCTTGTGCCGCGGGTGTGGACAGCAGTGCCGGCATGGCGGCTGCAGCCAATAGGGTGAATGCACGGGTCAATGCACGCATGATGTTCCTCCGTCGGTTTGTTTTTTGATTCGAATACCGAACGGCTATGATGCGGACGAGCCGCTGATTTGTCCATAGCTGCACCGGGTTTCGGCGGTTAACGGCCCAAGGACGACCGGGCCAAAAAAAACGCCGCATCATCGCGGCGTTTTTGCCATGCAGCAGGCATTACATGCGTTCGAATATCGCAGCGATGCCCTGACCGCCGCCGATGCACATGGTGACCAGCGCGTATTTGCCGCCGGTGCGCTGCAGTTCATACAGCGCCTTGACGGTGAGGATGGCGCCGGTGGCGCCGATCGGATGGCCGAGGCCCACTGCGCCGCCGTTGGGATTGGTTTTTTTCGGATCAAATTTCAAGTCGCACGATACAGCCAGCGCCTGCACCGCGAACGCTTCGTTGGATTCGATGACATCCATGTCTTCGACCTTCAGGCCCGCGCGCTTCAGCGCGTTTTGCACGGCAGGCACCGGGCCGATGCCCATGATTTTCGGATCGACACCGGCGAGCCCGTATGAAACCAGTCGCGCCAGCGGTTTGAGGCCGGCTTTTTGCGCGGCTTCCTTTTCCATCATCACCACTGCGGCGGCGCCGTCGTTGATGCCCGAAGCGTTGCCGGCGGTGACCGAACCGCCTTCCTTCTTGAACACCGCGCGCAGTTTGGCGAGACCCTCGAGCGTTATATCGGAACGGGGATGTTCATCCTTGTCGAACAGCGTGGCGCCTTTGCGGGTTTTGAGTTCGACCGGCATGATCTGGTCCTTGAAATAACCCTTGTCGATGGCGTTCAGCGCGCGGCGATGGCTTTCGACGGCAAATTCATCCTGCGCTTCACGGCCGATTTTCCATTGCGCAGCGATGTTTTCGGCGGTGATGCCCATGTGCACGGTGTCGAAGGGATCGGTCAGCGCGCCGACCATCATGTCGATGACGTTGCCGTCGCTCATGCGCTTGCCCCAGCGCAGGCTGGGCATCAGGTAGCCGCCACGGCTCATCGATTCAGCGCCGCCGCCGACAGCGGTGTCGCAGTCACCGAGCATGATGCCCTGCGCCGCGGAAACAATCGCCTGCAGACCGCTGCCGCAGAGGCGGTTCACGGTGAGTGCGGTGGCTTCCTGCGGCAATCCGCCTTTGATGCAGGCGACGCGCGAGAAATACATGTCTTTCGCTTCACCGTGCACGACGTTGCCGAAGACAAGCTGATCGACCTGCTTGGAATCGATTTTCGCGCGGCTGACGGCTTCCTTGACGACCTGTCCGGCGAGCTCGGTGGGCGCGACGTCTTTCAGTGCACCGCCGTAGTCACCAATGGCGGTGCGTACCCCGCTCAATACGACTACTTCACGTGCCGCTGCATGTCCGCTAGCCATAACATTCTCCACAAGTCATTGATTTTAAAGTATTAATTGCCTATAGACAGACTGGCAATCAAGGGAAGACAAAGTTTACGCTCGCACCGTGACAGTGTCGAGGCGACGGCGAATCGAAGATATGGCTTCAGTGGCGCGTGGTGTCGGCAGGGACGGTGATCGCTGCAGCGAATATTTCCTCGCTGTCCACGGCATCAAACACATAACGACGGTTGCAGAATTCGCAGCGCACTTCGACTTCACCGCGTTCGGCGACCACGCTGCGCACTTCATCACGGCCCAGCATGCGCAGCATGCCGGTGACGCGTTCGGTCGAGCACGAGCAGCGGAAATACACCGGGCGCGGTTCGAATACGCGCAGGTCTTCTTCATGGAACAGGCGTTGCAGCAGGGTCTGCGGCGGCAGTGCCAGCAATTCCTGCGCTTGCACGGTCCCGGCAAGATGTCCGACACGCGGCCAGGCATCGGCATCGGCGTTTTTCTGTTCCGGCAGTTTCTGGATCAGCAGGCCGGCGGCATGGGTGTCATTGCAGGCCAGCCATAACCGGGTGTCGATCTGTTCGGAAGTGGCCATGTAGTGTTCGAATGCTGCTGCAATACTGTCGGCGTTGAGATCAACGATGCCCTGGTAACCCTGCCGGCCGGAATCCGGCACCAGGCTGATGGCAAAGCGACCGTTGCCGAGCAGCGCACGCAGATTGCCCGCAGTTTGAGTGTTTTCAGGAATATCACCGTCCCATTTCGCGGTGGCGCGCATCGCATGACCGGCAGCGCATTCAACAACGATCAGCTTGACCGGGCCGTTGCCGTGCAACTGCAGGATCAGCGTGCCGTCGAATTTGAGCGTGGCCGCCAGCAATGCGCCGGCGGCCATCAGTTCACCAAGGATTTTACGCAGCGGCGCGGGATAGTCATGGCGTTCGGTGACGGCCTGCCAGGTCGCGGCAAGTTGCACGATTTCGCCGCGGATGGCGGCGTGTTCAAACAGGAAACGCTGCAGGGTATCGCTCATGGTCCCGATTATATTCGGGACGGCGGGCCGAGCCGGCGCTGATTATTTGCGCGACTGGTGCTGATACAGACGCAGCCGCTCGTCCTTGTCGCCGGGGCGGTGGCCTTCCCAGATTTTTTTCCAGCCCGACGGCATCACCAGTTCGTCGAGCGGCAGGCCCTGCGTCAGCATCAGGTCGCATCCTGTGGCGGGAATCGCCGGGTTAAAAGGTTGCGCGCGGATGCCGGCAAAATAATGCAGCATCGCGCGCTGTGCCTCACCCAGGTCGCGGCCGGTCATGCAACTGTATTGCCGGGGCATCGCGCGCTGCATGTCATGGATGACTGAGCGATAACTTTTGCTGGTATCCACCCAGCCGATGAACAGCGTGGCCAGCAGCGCCCATACCGCGGTGATGCCTGCGACCCAGATTGTCAACGGCCGTTCGGCAGTGCGCTGCAGTTTTGCGAGCAGCGCGAACCAGGCTGCGGTATAGGCCAGTCCGAGCAGGAACGGCAGCCAGCGGAAACCGAAGTCGTAGCCGGGGCGGATGGTGTGCAGATGGCCGTGCAGCCTGGCCGGAACGCCGAGCTCCAGCGCACCCCAGTAAAACCAGCCGACAATGATGAAAAAGGTGAATGCCATGACGCTGAACCAGTACCAACCGCTGGCTGCGCCGCGGCGCAACGCTTCGATCCCGGGTACGCCGAGCAGCGCCAGCGGCACCAGCATCGGCAGTGCATACAGTTCGCGCTGTTCGGCGGCGCTGCCCAGCATCAACAGCGTGATGATGAAGCCCAGCACGGGCAGGATCACGCCCGGCGCGCCGAGTTGTCCGAGACGCCTCGCCCGCCACAATACCCACAGCGCCAGCGGCCACACCGGAAAGGCGTACCAGGGGAGGATGCGCAGGTAATAGCCCAGACCGGCGAGCATGTCGCGGGTGCCGAAAAATCGCGCCAGGTTTTCGGCATTGATCCACGCTGCAAGCATCGCCGGGTCATGGCGATGGAGCAAAACAGGCCAGATCAGCAGCCAGGGCAGGGCAGCTACGATGGTAATGCCCAGCGTCGCGCCGTACTGCGGGCGGCGCCAGTGCGAGCCCGACAGGGGCAGCAGTGCCGCAATCACCGCAATCATCACTGTTTCGGGGATGCCCTGGGTCATGAACACCAGGCCGGCGGCGGTGCCGATCCACAAACCGCCGGCAATGGGGCGGCGCAGGGCCAGCGCCAGACCGTAGTAGGCCATGGCAAAACCGGCGAGTGCAGCAACATCGGCAATCAATTGGTGGCCGCGTACCACCAGCCCGAGGCTGCCGAGCAGCAGCAGCACGGCGGTCAGACCGCGGCGTTCGCCATGCAGTTCGCGCGATGCCAGCACGGTGAACAGCAGGGCAAGTCCAATCCAGAAGCCGGCGACCAGCCGCGCGCCGTCGTGCAGCGGCAGCAGCGAAGAGAGCAGCTTTGCGCTGGCGGCTGCGCTGAGATGGAACAGCGGCGGTTTGTCGAGGAAAACTTCACCGGCAATCTGCGGCACGATCCAGCTGCCGCCCTGCAGGATTTCGTAGACGGCGCCGAAGGTGTAGGCCTCGTCGGGTTTCCACGGATCGTGCGCGACCAGACCCGGCAGCAGCCAGGCGAGGCAGAGCAGGGCGATCAGCAGCGGGCGCAGCGCGACGGTCACGTTCGGCACTCGTTATTGTTATAGCCGCTGATTATCTCATTCACAGTGCACAAGACAGCCGGCTCCGTTTTGGGGTACTGGCACACCAGGATGATGCTTCCATATTGACCAGGCGGGCGGGCTGTCGCGTGCAATTGTTGATGGTCTCGGGCATTGAATGGGACTGTGAAAACAGGATTGTTCACTGTAGGGTGATCGGTCGGGCTTGCGACCGCGAGAGCAGTCGCGAAGGGTCGGCACTCCAGACGGTATGACATCGATGCGGGATTTTAGGCGATTGCGATGGGTGGACCAAACCGTGATGCCACGGAATGGTGCATAGCGCCCCATTCTTGGGCGAATTCTCAAGGCATGCTTCAACGAACAGTCATCTTGGTGCATCGCGTGCCATGAACTCCTGCAATCGCTTTTCGGAAGCATCACAAAAGCTGTTTTAAATCAGTGCGGTAGTGGAATACGGCTATACGAGGCTCGAACTGGCACGGTAGATGCATTTCCATGGGCTCGTTCAGGGATGAAACCCATGCATTCCACTATTGATTCGACAGCCGAGGTCCGAGCCGTCTCACCGCTGCGTGGGGAGACCGGTCTTGTTGCGCAACATCTGGAGCACCGGGGACCAGTGGTGCCCGGGGGCGGCGCAGGACCGTGGAGCGACCGCCTGACGCTGCTGCTGGAATCAACCGGAGAAGGCATTTTCGGCATTGATCTCGATGGCCGGTGTGCTTTTATCAACCGTGCCGGTGCAGAGACGCTCGGCTATCCGGCGGAGCAGATGATCGGCCGCAACATGCATTACCTGATACACCACGCGCACGGCGACGGTCGTCACTATCCGGTGGATGAGTGCCCGATTTTCCGTGCCTTCTGGCAGGGATTGCCGTGCCGCATCGACTCGGAAGTGCTGTGGCGCGCTGACGGTTCGTGTTTTCCCGCCGAATATTCCTCGCACCCGATCGTGGAAGGCGGCGTGGTGGTCGGCGCGGTAGTCACGTTTATCGACATCTCCGAACGCAAGCGCGCGGAGGAAATGCTGCGCAAGGTCAATGACGAGCTCGAACACCGGGTCGAGGAACGGACGCAGGCGCTGTCCGGTGCGCTCATTCAGTTACGCGAGTTGTCTGCCTATCTGCATACCGTGCGCGAAGAAGAGCGCACGCGTATCGCGCGCGAAATCCATGACGAGCTTGGCAGCCTGCTGGTTGCGCTGAAACTGGATGTGAACTGGCTGGGTAAACGCATCGCCGGTGATCCCGAACTTGGCCGCAAGCTGCAATCGATGGGACGCCTGATCGAGACTGCGGTCGACAATGTCGGACGCATCATGACCGATCTGCGGCCGAGCATCCTCGACCATCAGGGCCTGTGGGCTGCGCTGGAGTGGCAGGCGCAGGAATTTGCCGAGGCCAGCGAGATCCGCTGTGATTCGCGGCTGGTCATCGAATCCGGCACGCCGGCGCCCACCGGCGCGCTGGCCATTGCCGTGTTTCGCATTTTCCAGGAGATGCTGAGCAACGTCGCCCGCCACGCACAAGCCGGTGCTGTGACCATCCGCATTTTCGTGTGCGACGCCATCCTCACTGTCGAGGTGGTCGATGACGGCTGTGGAGCACCCGCCGCTGCATTCGCCAGCCACCGTGCCTACGGCGTGCTGGGCATGCGCGAGCGTGCAGGTCATTTCGGCGGCGAGCTGACCATCGACAGCGGCCCCGGCACCGGTACCACTGTGCACCTGCGGGTTCCCCTCGGAGGGACGTCATGATCCGGCTGCTGATCTGTGACGACCACCTGATTGTGCGCCAGGGACTGCGGCAGATACTGGCGGATACACCGGATATCGAAGTCGTGGCGGAATCATCGAGCGGTTGCGATGCCCTGCGGCTGGCCTGCCAGGGCGGTATTGATGTCGTTCTGCTCGACATTGCCATGCCGAAACGCGATGGCCTTGACACGCTCAAGCAGTTTCGCAGCGAAATGCCCCGTCTTCCGGTGCTGATGCTTTCGACCTACCCCGACAAGCAGTATGCGGTGCGCTGCCTGAAGCTGGGTGCATCGGGCTACCTCAACAAAAGCGCCGATACCGACCAGTTGCTCGAGGCCATCCGCAAGGCGGCGAACGGCGGTGTGTTCGTGACGACTGCCCAGGCGGAAGCGCTCGCGGTTTCGCTGAGCACGCGCGCAGATCTGCAGCCCCATGAAATC
The DNA here is from genome assembly GCA_021732805.1 of Betaproteobacteria bacterium. Lineage (GTDB taxonomy): Bacteria > Pseudomonadota > Gammaproteobacteria > Burkholderiales > SG8-41. The sequence continues at coordinate 10,747 of JAKFUJ010000045.1, forward strand.
CTCTCCGACCGCGAGTACCAGGTGCTGCGCCTGATCGCCACCGGACAGAGCGTCGCGCAGATCGCTTCCCAGCTCTCGCTGAGCCCGAACACGGTGAGCACTTACCGTGCGCGCATCTGCGAGAAGACGGGCACCCGCAACGATGTGGAGATCGCGCTTTACGCAGTCAGACAGGGTTTGCACCAGGTGTAGTAGCACTACTACATCCGATTGGCCGGGGCCGCGACAGTCATCCGGCGCCGGCAGGGATAAGCTGTTTTCAAGCTGTTGCGCTGCAAGTCGCCAGAAGCCAAAACAATTTTTCAAGGAGAACACCATGTCAGCATTCAAGGATCCTTTCGACGCCGGCACGTCATTGACCACGGGTTGTTCCTGCGGCCATCACCACAGCGAAGCCGAACATCAGGCTGACCTGGCCGGGCAGACGGCAGACAGCGAAATACTGGGCAATCGCGTGGTCGAGGCTGCGGTGATGCGTGCATTGTTTCCCCATGACGCGACGCGGCGGCGTTTCCTGAATGCGGTCGGCGCCAGCACCGCGATGGCGGCGATTTCCACGTTTTTCCCGATGGGCATGGCCAAGGAAGCTTTTGCGCAGACCGGCAAGCTGGAAAAAACCTCGCTCAAGGTCGGCTTCATCCCCATCACCTGCGCGACGCCGATCATCATGTCGCAGCCGATGGGTTTTTACGCGCGCCAGGGCCTGAACGTCGAAGTCGTGAAAACCGCCGGCTGGGCGGTGGTGCGCGACAAGACCATCAACAAGGAATACGACGCCGCGCACATGCTGTCGCCGATGCCGCTGGCGATCACGCTGGGCGTGGGCGCCAATGCGCTGCCCTACACCATGCCCGCCGTTGAAAACATCAACGGCCAGGCCATTACGCTGGCGATCAAGCACAAGGACAGGAAAGATCCGAAATCGTGGAAGGGTTTCAAGTTTGCGGTGCCCTTCGACTATTCAATGCACAACTACCTGCTGCGTTATTTCCTCGCCGAACACGGTCTGGATCCGGACAAAGACGTGCAGATTCGTTCGGTGCCGCCGCCCGAGATGGTCGCCAACCTGCGCGCCGACAACATCGACGGCTTCCTTGCGCCGGATCCGGTGAACCAGCGCGCGGTGTATGACGGCGTCGGCTACATCCACACGCTGACCAAGGACATCTGGGAAGGTCATCCGTGCTGTGCATTTGCGGCAAGCAAGGAGTTTGTCACCAAGATGCCCAACACCTATCGTGCGCTGTTGAAAGCGATCATGGAGGCGACGGCGTTTGCGTCCAAACAGGAAAACCGCAAGCAGATTGCCGAGGCCATTGCGCCGGCCAACTATCTCAACCAGCCGGTCACGGTCGTGGAGCAGGTGCTGACCGGCACTTTTGCCGATGGGCTGGGCAACATTCGCAAGGAGCCGAACCGCATCGACTTCGATCCGTTCCCCTGGCATTCCTTCGCCATATGGATACTGACCCAGATGAAGCGCTGGGGCCAGCTGAAAGGCGAAGTGGATTACGCCAAGGTGGCGCGCGAAGTGTATCTGGCCACCGACGCGGCGAAGCTGATGAAGGAAGTCGGCATGAAGCCGCCGACCACCACCAGCAAAAAATTCACGGTCATGGGCAAGGAGTTCGACCCGGCGAAACCCGATGCCTACCTCAACAGTTTCGCGATCAAGCGCACCTGATGAGGGCAACGTGATCATGGCGAAAGGAACGCTGTAATGAATCGACTGCTGAGCTGGCGCGCGCCGCTGCTGTCCCTGATCATCTTCGCGATGGGCATCGGCATCTGGCACGCACTGACTTTGCCGAAAACATCGGTGCAGACGGTGGATTCCGAATATGCCGCACTGGTCGGCAAAGCGGCGGCCACAGGACAGAAATCGACGTTCCCGACGCCGGCCGATTTCGGCAAAAAAATCTGGCAGCACCTGAACGAACCGTTCTACGACCGCGGCCCCAATGACAAGGGCATCGGCATCCAGCTCGGTTATTCGATCGGTCGCGTACTCATCGGATACCTGCTGGCGGCGCTGGTCGCGGTGCCGCTGGGTTTCCTGATCGGCATGTCGCCGACGGTGTACCGGGCGCTGGATCCGTTCATTCAGGTGCTGAAACCGATATCGCCGCTGGCATGGATGCCGCTGGCGCTGTTCACGCTGAAGGACAGCGCGGTGTCGGCGATTTTCGTGATTTTCATATGCTCAGTGTGGCCGATGCTGATCAACACTGCGTTTGGTGTCGCCAGTGTGCGTCGTGAGTGGTTGAACGTGGCGCGCACGCTGGAAGTCGGGTCGATGCGCACCGCTTTTCGCGTGATCCTGCCGGCCGCCGCGCCGACCATCATGACCGGCATGCGCATCTCCATCAGCATTGCCTGGCTGGTGATCGTTGCCGCCGAAATGCTGGTCGGCGGCACGGGGATCGGCTATTTCGTGTGGAACGAATGGAACAATCTGTCGATCACCAACATCTTGACGGCGATTCTTGCGATCGGACTGGTCGGCATGCTGCTGGATCTGATGATGGCGAAGCTGACCAAGCTGGTCACGTTCACGGAATAGGGGATCAACATGAGCAAACCCCTGATCCGCATTGAAGGCATCAGCAAACAATTCACCGGTCGTGACGGCGCGGTGACCACGGTATTCGAGGATCTGCATTTCTCGGTCAATCCGGGTGAGTTCGTCTGCCTGATCGGCCACTCCGGCTGCGGCAAGACCACCATCCTCAACGTGCTGTCGGGGCTGGACCAGACTTCATCGGGCTATGTGTTTGTCGGCGATCGCGAAGTCAACGGCCCCAGCCTGGACCGCGCGGTGATTTTCCAGAGCCATGCGTTGATGCCATGGCTGACGGTGATGGGCAACATCGCGTTTGCCGTATCCTCGCGCTGGCCGGAGTGGAACAAGGAAAAAATCCGTGCGCACTGCCAGCAGTACATCGACCTGGTCAATCTGACCGGGTCTGAGAAAAAACGTCCCTCGGAACTCTCGGGCGGCATGAAACAGCGCGTGGGCATTGCACGCGCATTGTCGATACAGCCGAAAATGTTGCTGATGGATGAACCGTTCTCGGCGCTCGACGCGCTGACCCGCGGCGTGCTGCAGGAGGAAGTGCTGCGCATCTGCGCCGAAACCCGGCAGACCGTGTTCATGATCACTCATGATGTTGATGAAGCCATCCTGCTTGCCGACAAGATTGTGCTGATGACCAACGGTCCGCATGCCAAGATCGCCGAGATCGTCGTCAACACGATGCCGCGCAGCCGCACCCGCCACGATCTGCACAAGCATCCGCATTACTACCGCATCCGCAACCACCTGATTGATTTTCTGGTGGACCGTTCGAAGGCCTTTGCCAGTGATTCCCCCGATTACGATCCGCGGCACCCGCCGCTGGTGACGCCGGGACTGGATCCGGGTGAAGTTGTTGCTGCGGAAACGCCGAAACCACCGCCGGGCAAGCCGCTGGTTGCTGTCGTCAAATAAGCTGCTGTATCGAATCGAAGTCTGAATTTAAAACCCGAATCGCCAAAAGGAGACCACCATGAAAAAAAATGATGCACCCGAAGCACTGCTGGCCGCGGCCAGCATGACCAAACCGATGAAACGTACCGATGTCACCGAGCTGGTGATGGAAGCCAAGATCAAAAAAGGCCTGTCATGGACCAAAATTGCCAAGGCCGTGGGCGCGAGCAAGG
>JAKFUJ010000145.1 GCA_021732805.1 Betaproteobacteria bacterium
GATTTCCGCTGCCGCCACACGATTCCGCAAAGCCCGCCTCGCCTACGGGCACGGCACACTGAATGCGGATGATGAAGCGGCGTGGCTGATGGTGCATGCGCTGCGTTGCGCGTTCGAGGAATTGCAATCCCGCCTCGACCGGCCAATCAATGCCGCCACAGTCAGCCGCGCGCAGACCCTGTTCGACCGTCGCATCACCGAACGCATCCCCGCCGCCTATCTGACACAAGAGGCCTGGCTGGGTGAGCACCGGTTTTATGTGGATCAACGCGTCATCGTGCCGCGTTCGTACATCGCCGAACTGCTGCGGGATCGCCTGCAACCCTGGCTGCCGTCTCGCCGGTCACCGCAGACCATACTGGACCTGTGCACCGGCTCCGGATGCCTTGCCATCGTCGCTGCGCACACCTTTCAGCGCGCACAGGTTGACGGTATCGACATCTCGTCCGATGCACTGGCGGTTGCCCGCCGCAACGTGCGCGAACACCGGTTGAAGCAGCGGGTTCGGCTGATCCGCAGCGACCTGTTTGCCGGCATCGGCAGCAAACGTTACGACCTGATCCTCAGCAATCCGCCGTATGTGCGCACGCCGGTGATGCGGACATTGCCTGCGGAATACCGCAAGGAACCGGCGCTGGCCCTGCATGGCGGCGCTGATGGTCTCGACCTTGTAAGACGCATTCTGGCCGAAGCCGCTGCGCATCTGACGCCCAGGGGATGGCTGGTGCTCGAAGTCGGTCACAACCGCGCGCGGGTGGAACGCGCGTTTCCCGGACTGCTTATTCTTTGGGCGAAAACTATTTGGGCGAAAACTATTGGGGCGAAAACGATCTGGGCGGAGACGAGCGGCGGGGACGACTGTGTTCTGCTGCTGCCGAGGGCAGCATTGACAGAGATGCCGCCTGCTCCGGTGCAGCCGTCCACGCCACCAGGCTTGCGACGTCCTCGGCAACGAGTTCGATGAACTGACCGCGCTTCAGTCGCGGCGGCAGCGCGACGATGCCGAAGCGCACGCGCATCAGCCGGCTCACCGTCAGGCTCTGTGATTCAAACAGCCGGCGCACCACGCGATTGCGTCCCTCGCGCAGCAAAACACGAAACCAGCGGTTGGCGCCTTCGCCGCCTTCTTCCTCCAGAGTTTCGAAACGTGCAACACCATCTTCAAGCTGCACGCCTTCACGCAGCGCGTCGAGACTGGCCGGATTGACGGTGCCCAGCACCCGCACGGCATATTCGCGCTCCACCTCAAAACGAGGATGCATCATGCGGTTGGCGAGGTCGCCCGAAGTCGTGAATATCAGCAGACCGCTGGTATTAAAATCGAGCCGCCCGATCGCCAGCCATTTCGCGCCGCGCGCCGGCGGCAATTTGGTAAACACCGTCGGCCGCCCCTGCGGGTCATCGTTGCTGACGATTTCGCCCTCGGGCTTGTGATACAGCAGCACCCGCGGCAACTGTCCCTGCTGCGGCCAGCGCACAATACGCGCGCCAACCTTGATATGGTCTTCCGCGGTGACGCGGTCGCCAATGCCGGCGACCTTGCCGTTGACCATGACTTCGCCGGCGCGGATGCGTTCTTCCATCGCCCGCCGTGAACCCAGCCCGGCCTGCGCCAGCATCTTGTGCAGTTTTTCGCCGCGGATTTCTCCCTGCTGCGCGACAACCGGCGCGGTCTCCTCCACGACTTCACGCACCTCATGCCGCGGTTTCGGCGCGACTTTCGGCTGCGGGTTGCGGAACGGACTGCGCTTTTTGCGGGCACCCTGTTTCATACGGCACGCCTTTCCTGCACGGCCTGCGCCAGCGTGCCGCTGTCGACATGCTCGAGTTCGCCGCCCACCGGCAAACCGCGTGCAATGCGCGTAACCCTGAGTCCCTTGGCACGCAGGAGTTCGCCGGCGTAATGCGCTGTCGCCTCGCCTTCCACCGTGAAATTGGTGGCGAGCACCACTTCCTGCACCACGCCGTCGGCGGCGCGCTGCAACAGGCGTTGCAGATGAATATCCCTGGGTCCGATGCCGTCGAGCGGCGACAACGCGCCCATCAGCACAAAATAAAGACCGTCATGACACTGCGCCTGCTCCATCATCAGCAGATCGCCCGGTGTCTCGATGACACACAGCAGTTTGCCGTTGCGCCGCGGCGACAGACACAAGGCGCACACCGGTTCTTCCGAAAAATTATTGCAGCGCTCGCAATGCCCTACCCGCGCCAGCGCCGCACCGAGAGTGGTCGACAGACGTTCCGCGCCGGCGCGGTCGCGCTGCATCAGGTGAAACGCCATGCGCTGCGCCGAGCGCGGTCCGACGCCCGGCAGGCAGCGCAGCGCTTCGATCAGGGCCTGCAGCGAAGAAGGGGCGTTCACAGTCACCTGTATCTATAAGTAATTGATTTTATTGTAATTTTTATCAGAACGGCAGCTTCATGCCGGGCGGCAACGGCAGTCCGGCGGTCATGCCGGCCATTTTTTCCTGGCTGGTGGCTTCGGCCTTGCGCACCGCATCGTTCATCGCAGCAGCGATCAGGTCCTCGAGCATTTCCTTGTCCAGCGTTTCCTTGCCATCCCCCAGCACCGACGGATCGATGATCACGCGCTTCACATCATTGCGACAGGTCATCACCACCTTGACCATGCCCGCCCCTGCCTGGCCCTCAACCTCAATCTGCGCCAGCTGATCCTGCATCTTGCGCATGTTGTCCTGCATCTGCTGCGCCTGTTTCATCAGCCCTGCAAGCTGTCCCTTCATCATGATGGCAACTCCTTCCCGTTCATTTCGGTTTAATCGAAGCATCCTCGACCGAGCCGCCGAAATCTTCGATCAGCTCACGCACAAAAGGATCCTCGCGAATTTCGGCGACTGCCGCTGCCTGCCGCTGTTCGAGCTTGCGGTCGGTGATGGCTTTGGGTGACACGCCGGTCACCTCTCCCGCAAGAAAAGCCACCCTCAGCTTCTCTCCCAGCAACTGGCGCAGCGCCGTGGTCAATTTGTCGCGATAGGGTTTGTCAAACATCCGTTCGTCGGCTTGCGAGATGCGCAGCTCGATCATCTCGTCCGTGCGCCGCGTCATTTCGCAGCGCAGCGCCAGCTGATTGGCCATGGCGCTCAACCCAAGCTGTCCGACCAGTTCGGCCCACGATGACGGATCGGTCTTGACCACAGCGGGACTTGCTGCCACTTTAGCGGCAGCAACTGAAGTCCGAACCGGCGTCACGGCCCCAACAACACCGCCCGCAGCCGGCGCAAACGCCAGCATGCGCAGCAGGGTCATCATGAAACCGGCGTGCTCATCGGGCGCCAGACCGATTTCGGCGCGGCCCTGCGTGGCAATCTGGTAATAGAGCTGCAGATCTTCAGCAGCGAAGGTTTTGGTCAGCTCAATGATGGATGCCGCATCCGGATCGTCAGTGGCGATGCTCAGCGGTACCACTTGCGCCAGCGCAATCCGGTGCAGCAGTGAAGCCAGATCCTGCAAGGCAGATTCAAACGACAGGCTGCGCTCGGCCATGCGCTCGGCGCCGGCCACCAGCCCGGCGCCATCACCAGCCGCCAGCGCCTTGAGTATTGCGTAGAGATAGGTCTGATCCACCGCGCCCAGCATCGCGCGCGTCGATGCTTCTTCGAGCTTGCCGCCGCCATGCGCAATCGCCTGATCGAGCAAGCTCAGTGCATCACGCAGGCTACCTTCGGCGGCGCGCGCCACCAGCGCAATTGATGGCGCATCCGCCGGCACATTTTCCGCGGCCAGAATTTCCGTGACGCGCTCGCGGATCTGCGGCTGCGGTATCTGCTTCAGGCCGAACTGCAGACAGCGCGACAGCACGGTCACCGGAATTTTCTGCGGGTCAGTCGTAGCGAGGATGAACTTCACATGCCCCGGCGGCTCTTCCAGCGTTTTCAGCATGGCATTGAACGCATTGCGCGACAGCATGTGCACTTCGTCGATGATGTACACCTTGTAGCGTCCGCTGGTCGGCGCATACAGCGCGTTTTCCAGCAGTTCGCGCATGTTGTCGACCTGGGTGTTGGACGCAGCGTCGAGCTCGATCAGGTCAACGAAGCGGCCGGCGTCGATTTCGGTGCACGCGGAACATTTGCCGCAGGGCGCATCGGTGACACCGGTTTCGCAGTTCAGCGATTTCGCCAGGATGCGCGCCAGCGTGGTCTTGCCGACACCGCGCGTACCCGTGAACAAATAGGCGTGGTGCAACCGCTGCTGGCGCAGTGCATTGGTCAGCGCGCGCACCACGTGCTCCTGGCCGACCAGTTCGGTAAAACTGCGAGGACGCCACTTGCGGGCAAGAACCTGGGTCACGGCGACTCGAATCTATGGATTGGACAATAAACCACGACCACTATTTTACCGGCAAAGCGGCTGGCGAATGTCCGTATCTAGGGAAACCAGTATTGCAGCCGTATCTGATGATAATCCGCGCCGCTGTTCGGGGTTTTGATGTCGGCGTTCGAGATGTGCTGGTAACGATAACCGATGTCTGCCGCGCTGCGCCGCCCGAAACGATAACCAAAACCAAGATGTTCGCCGAACTGGAACATCGTGCTATAGCGTTTGGCGCCGAGGCTGGTCTTCGACAGCAGGTGTGCGCCTATGCCGCCTTCCAGATACAGGCCACGCAGTTCGTTGGCCTGCAAGCGGAAGACGGGTGTCAGGCTGATTTCAGCGAGGCTGTCATGCTGGCCGGCTTCATCGCGCCGCCACTGCGCAACCCCGAAATCCCAGAAACCACCGAGGTGGGCTCGTTCGCCCTGCAGCCAGCGTTTCGACCATTGCCACTGCGCGCCGACGCGCAGTATTTCGCTGTTGCGGCCTTCACCGGCGACAACAGCGAAACCATCCACGGCATGGGAGGACTGCATGCCGCATAACGCCAGGGCTGCCGCAAAAATCACGGCACGCGCTGTTTTTCCTGTTATGGCCGCGAACACAAAACATCGGACGGCCGCGCCGTCCGCCCTGTTGAATTGGGGTGGCGAGCCTAACCCCCGGCACTCGCAGAGAATAGCTGTGGCTGCTTCCTTCCGGACCTGACCAGGTTCACTACCATGCGATGCGGGGAGGCCCGCCGTAAGAAAGTCGTAAGTATGCCCGCGAATCCGGATAAACACCACGCTCACACGGCGATCGCGTCTTTACAAGACGGGGGCTTAATGATTTTATAGCGCATAAACCGGTGCATCGGGAATGTGGCGCGGGCCGGCGTCACTGTCATCGATGACACCAGGATCATCATCGGAATACCGGCCACCGGAGGAGCGTCATGCCCACCTTGCCATCTGCAACCATCGAATCGGTTCTGCAGGAAACCCGCGTTTTCCCGCCGGACGCCAAACTGGTCGCTCAGGCCAATATTTCCGGCATGGATGCCTATCGCGCAATGTGCGCAGCCGCCAAAAAGGATTACCCGGGTTTCTGGGCCGATCTCGCACGCAAACATCTGCTATGGAAAAAGCCGTTCACCCAGATTCTTGATGAGTCGAAGGCGCCGTTCTTTCGCTGGTTTGCCGACGGCACGCTGAATGCGTCGTACAACTGCCTCGATCGCCACCTGCAGACCCAGCCCGACAAAACCGCAGTTATTTTCGAAGCCGATGACGGCAAGATCACACGCGCCAGTTACAAGGATCTTTATCTGCGCACCTGCGCCATGGCCAACGGCCTGAAATCGCGCGGCATCAAAAAAGGCGACCGCGTCATCATCTACATGCCGATGTCGATTGAAGCCATCGTTGCCATGCAGGCCTGCGCGCGCATCGGCGCCATCCATTCCGTGGTATTCGGCGGATTCTCGGCAAAAAGCCTGCAGGAACGCATCATTGATGCCGGCGCTGTCGCCGTACTGACTGCCGACGAGCAGATGCGCGGCGGCAAGGCGCTTCCGCTGAAAGTGGCGGTCGATGACGGCATCGCGCTGGGTGGCTGCGATTCGATCCAATCGGTGATCGTCTACAAACGCACCGGCGGCAAGGTCAACTGGAACGCAAAAATTGACGTCTGGCTGCATGATCTGGTCAAGGATCAGGCGCAGGACTGTGAACCGGAATGGGTGGATGCCGAACACCCGCTGTTCATTTTGTACACCTCGGGATCCACCGGCAAACCCAAGGGCATCCAGCATTCCACCGGCGGTTATCTGCTGTGGACCATCCTGACCATGAAATGGACCTTCGATCACAAACCGACCGACGTATTCTGGTGTACGGCGGACGTCGGCTGGGTCACCGGCCATTCCTATGTCTGCTACGGCCCGCTGGCCTGCGGCGGCACCGAGATCGTATTCGAGGGCGTGCCGACCTGGCCTGACGCCGGTCGTTTCTGGAAAATGATCCAGGATCACAAGGTCACGGTGTTCTACACCGCGCCGACTGCCATCCGTTCGCTGATCAAAGCCGGCGGCGACCTGCCGAAACAATACGACCTGTCGAGTCTGCGCATCCTCGGCACTGTCGGCGAGCCGATCAATCCCGAAGCCTGGATGTGGTACCACGAAACCGTCGGCGGCACGCGCTGCCCCATCGTCGACACCTGGTGGCAAACGGAGACCGGCGGCCACATGATCACGCCGCTTCCCGGCGCAACACCGACCAAACCGGGTTCGGCGACGCTGCCGCTGCCCGGCATCATCGCCGACATCGTCGACGAAACCGGGCACTCGGTCGGCAAGGGCAAAGGCGGCATCCTGGTCATCAAGAAACCCTGGCCGTCGATGCTGCGCACCATCTGGGGCGACCCGGAACGCTACAAGACGACTTATTTTCCCGAGGATTTCAAAGGCCAGTATTACCTCGCCGGCGACGGCGCGACCTACGACGAAGACGGCTACATCCGCATCATGGGTCGCATTGATGACGTTCTCAACGTGTCAGGACATCGACTGGGCACCATGGAGATCGAATCGGCACTGGTTGGCCACAGTGCGCTGGTCGCTGAAGCCGCAGTGGTCGGCCGTCCCGATGAGCTGACCGGCGAAGCCGTGGTCGCCTTTGTCGTGCTCAAGCAGGCGCGTCCTGAAGGTGAGGCTGCGAAAAAAATCATCAAGGAGCTGCAGGACTGGGTGGCCAAGGAAATCGGCCCGATCGCCAAACCGCGCGACATCCGTTTCGGCGACAATCTGCCCAAAACCCGCTCCGGCAAGATCATGCGGCGGCTGCTGCGCTCGATTGCCAAGGGTGAGGAGATCAAGCAGGACGTCTCGACGCTGGAAAATCCGGCAATCCTCGACCAGCTCAAGCAAGCGCCGAAATAGCCTGAGCCAGCCAGCCCGGCACCTGCGCTTGCAACACCTTCACCCATCACTGTTTCTGCGGACTGCCGGCCTGCCATGATCGGACCCACCCTCAAAGGACAACGCCTGGTAGCGTTGTTCCTGTTTGGCTGCCTGCTGTTCAATTTTCCGCTGCTGTCGCTGTTTGCCGGCAGTGGGCGGATCTGGGGCATCCCCCTGATCTATTTTTACGTGTTCATCGCCTGGGCAATGATCATCGGGCTGATGGCGCTGATCATTGAGCACAAAGACCCGTAACCGTCATGTTGACCGGCGCGCTGATCGTCGTCCTCTCCTTTGCCTATGTCGGCCTGCTGTTCGCGATTGCCTATTACGGCGACAAGCGCGCCGATGCCGGGCGCAGCATCATTGCCAATCCGTACATCTACACGCTGTCTCTGGCGGTGTACTGCACGTCCTGGACTTTTTACGGCAGCGTCGGCCGCGCAGCGACCAGCGGCATCGGCTTTCTGCCGATTTACCTCGGGCCGACATTGATGGCGGCGCTGTGGTGGTACGTGCTGCTGAAAATGATCCGCATCAGCAAGGCCCATCGCATCACCTCGATTGCCGACTTCATTGCCTCCCGCTATGGCAAAAGCCATCTGCTCGGCGGCCTGGTCACCATCATCGCCGTGCTCGGCATCGTGCCCTACATCGCATTGCAGCTGAAGGCGATCTCGGCCAGCTTTTCAACCATGCTGCAGTACCCGAACGTCACGACAGCCTCCACGGCAGCGCTACCCGTGCTGCAGGACAACACCTTCTACATCGCTATGCTGCTGGCAGCCTTCACCATCCTGTTCGGCACCCGCCATCTCGACGCCACCGAACGTCACGAAGGCCTGGTCGCGGCCATCGCATTCGAATCCGTCGTCAAGCTGGTGGCGTTCATCGCCGTCGGCATATTCGTGACCTGGGGCATGTTCGACGGCTTTGCCGATGTATTCAGCAAAGCCGCCGCCGCGCCCGAGCTCAATGCCCTGCTGGTACAAGGCGGCGCCGCCGGCAACTACACGACCTGGGCGTCACTGACGGTGCTGTCGATGCTGGCGATCATCCTGCTGCCGCGCCAGTTTCATGTCGCCGTCGTCGAGAATGTCAATGAACGGCATCTCAATAAGGCGATCTGGCTGTTTCCGCTGTACCTGTTCGCAATCAACATTTTCGTACTGCCGATCGCACTCGGCGGTCTGATGTATTTTCCGGCGGGCACTGTCGATGCCGACACTTTCGTGCTGACGCTGCCGATGGCCGAACAAAAAACCTGGCTGGCCCTGCTTGCGTTTGTCGGCGGGCTCTCGGCGGCCACCGGCATGGTCATCGTCGAAACCATTGCGCTGTCGACCATGGTCTGCAACGACCTGGTGATGCCGATCCTGCTGCGCTGGAAATTCCTGCGGCTGACGGAACGCCCAGACCTTTCCGGCCTGCTGCTGGGCATCCGCCGCAGCGCCATTGTCGTGGTGCTGGTGCTGGGCTACGGCTATTTCTATCTCGCCGGCGAAGCCTACGCGCTGGTCTCCATCGGCCTGATTTCGTTTACCGCCGTCGCCCAGTTCGCGCCGGCAATGATCGGCGGACTGTTCTGGAAGGGCGGCACGCGGCTCGGTGCATTGTGCGGCCTGAGTGCGGGTTTCCTGGTCTGGCTGTATTCGCTGCTGCTGCCCTCCTTCGCCAAATCGGGATGGTTGCCGATCACCTTCCTCACCGAAGGCATCATGGGTTTCGATCTGCTCAAACCGCAGCAGCTGTTCGGACTGGACGGCCTTGACGACATCAGTCATTGCCTGTTCTGGAGCATGATCGCCAACGTCGGCTGCTACGTCGGCTTCTCGCTGTGGCGGCGACCCACCGCAAACGAGCACAGTCAGGCCAACCTGTTCGTCGATGTATTTCGCCATGTCGCCCCCGGCAGCGGCTCACGCTTCTGGCGCGGCAGCGCCACCGTCGCCGACCTGCAGACGCTGCTCAGCCGTTTTGTCGGCCCGGAACGCGCCAATGAATCCTTTGCCGCCTACACCCGCAGCCAGGGCATTACCGGCATCGAGCAAGTCACCGCGAATGCAGTGCTGGTGCATTACGTTGAATCGCAGATTGCCGGCGCCATCGGCAGTGCGTCGGCGCGCGACATGGTAGCGTCCGTCGTGGTCGAAGAACCGCTGGCGCTCGATGAAGTCATGGCCATCATCGACGAGGCTTCGCAGGCGCTCGCCTACAGCCGGCAACTGGAGCAGAAGTCGCTCGAACTCGAGGCCGCAACCAATGAACTGCGCGGCGCCAACCAGCGCCTGCAGGAACTCGACCGGCTGAAGGATGATTTCATTTCCACAGTTACCCACGAACTGCGCACCCCGTTAACGTCTATACGCGCGTTTTCCGAAATTCTCGGCGACAACCCGAACCTCGACCTTGAGCAACGCACCAAATTCCTCGGCATCATCACCCGCGAGTCGGAACGGCTGACCCGGCTCATCAATCAGGTGCTCGACCTCGCCAAAATCGAATCCGGCGCCGCCGACTGGCATCCCAGTGAAATCGACATGCGCGAAGTGCTGGATGATGCGGTGACCGCTTTAAGCCAGATTTTCAAGGAAAAACGCATCGCACTCGAACTGCAGGCGCCCGCACAGATTCCGCTGGTGATGGCCGATCGCGACCGCGTCACCCAGGTCGTGCTGAATTTGCTGTCAAATGCCGCCAACTTCTGCGACAAACCGGACAGCCGCGTCACCGTTGCACTGGTCACCGAAGCCTCGGGACTGCGCGTGGATATCGCCGACAACGGCATCGGCATCAGCCCGTCTGATCAGGCCGTGATTTTCGAGAAATTCCGCCAGGTCAGCGACGCTGCCGCCGGCAAACCGCGCGGCAGCGGCCTCGGTCTCGCCATTTCAAGGGAAATCATTCATCACTTCGGCGGACGCCTGTGGGTGGAAAGCACACCAGGCCGCGGCTCGAAGTTTTCCTTTTCGCTGCCCGTACGCAGCGGCCACTTCTCGTCAATTGCGGCGTAACCGGCGATGAGTGCCCGCGTACTGGTAGTCGAGGACGAGGAAAGCATCCTGTTATCGCTGGAATTCCTGCTGGGCAATGCGGGTTACACGGTAGTCACTGCACGCGACGGCAACGCTGCGCTGAAGGCGTTGACGCCACTGCCGCCGGACCTGGTATTGCTGGATGTGATGCTGCCGCTGATTGACGGCTTTGAACTGTGCAAACTGATCCGCGCCAATCCGGCGCTGCGCGACACGCGCATCATGCTGGTCACCGCGCGCGGCCGGGAAGCGGAAATTGCGCGAGGACTGGCGCTGGGTGCAGATGCTTACATGACCAAACCGTTTTCGACCCGCGACCTGATGGAAAAAGTGCGCCGGCTGCTCGATGACGGCGCTGCACAAAAAAACGCCGGTTGAACCGGCTTCGTTGTGACTCAGTGCTCCAGGTAATCGAGAGCATAGCCGCGGCCGTACAGCGTGCGCACTGCGAGTCCGGTGTCGCCGATTTTTTTGCGCAGTCGGTGGACGTAGACTTCAATCGCGTTTTGGCTGACTTCCTGATCGTAGTTATAAATCTGTTCGACCAGCTGCTCTTTGCTGACGACGCGACCGAAACGCCGGATCAGCACCTCCAGCACACTCAGTTCATGCACCGACAGCGGCAATGCACGGCCGCGGATGGTCGCCGCGCGCGAAGCGGGGTCGAAGCTCAAGTCACGGTAGGTCAGCAGCGGCGTCGCCGCACCGTGGCCGCGCCGCATCAGCGCGCGTACCCGAGCCTGCAATTCACTCAGGCTGAACGGCTTGACGATGTAATCGTCGGCGCCGAGGTCCAGCCCCGCCACCTTCTCCTCAGGTTGCTCGCGTCCTGAAAGAATCAGCACCGGCAGCGCGTCATTGCGTCGGCGCAAACGGCGCAATACCTCGAGTCCATCCAGTTTCGGCAATCCCAGGTCGAGTATCAGCAGTTCGAATCCGGCGTTTTTTAAGGCTTCATCGGCTGACAGACCGTTATTAACCCAGTCCACAGCGAAGCCTGCCTGGGTCAGCGCAAACCGCAGCGCTTCTGCAAGTGCCGCATCATCTTCGCTGATCAGAATCCGCATACTCTGCCCCCGATTTTATGTAACTAATTGTTTTTTATAAACTTTTTTATAATTTATCGGCAAAACCGTGTTGTAGCACGACAGTTCATTGTAGGGCCAGGGTTCAGGATTTTGTAAGTATTTTTGAATACGATGCCTGAGGGGAAAAGTCACAAAAAAAGTTACCAAAAAGGTCAGGGCCAGAGGTACTCACGACAGGCACCTGAGACCGCCCCGCTGAATTTCAACCAAAGGAGGGCAGCATGGAACTTTCCGACAAGCACCAGGAATACTGGCGCAAAAATCTTGTCATCACCGCAATCCTGATGACGATCTGGTTTTTCGCTACATTCGTCGAAAGCTGGTTTGCCCGAGAACTGAACAGCGTCAGCTTTCTCGGCTTCCCGTTGGGTTTCTACATGTCGGCGCAGGGCTCGTTGATCATCTACGTGCTGATCATCGGCTTCTACGCCTGGTACATGAACAAACTCGATAATGAATACGGTGTGCAAGAGGAGGACGAATCATGAGCCAGGCCGCCTTCAGTCAGAGAGGTTTCACGCAGCAACTCAAGAAGTATTACGCACTGTACACCGGCGGTTTTCTCGCCTTCGTAGTGTTGCTGGCCATCGCAGAACAGATGGGCCTGCCGCGCAAATACATCGGCTACACCTTCCTCGTTGCCACCATCGGCCTCTACGCGATGATCGGCATCATGAGCCGCACCGTGGAAGTATCCGAATATTATGTTGCCGGACGGCGCGTGCCCGCGTTCTTCAACGGCATGGCCACCGGCGCCGACTGGATGAGCGCCGCCTCGTTCATCGGCATGGCCGGCACGCTGTACCTGTCAGGCTTTGACGGCCTCGCTTTTGTCATGGGCTGGACCGGCGGTTACGTGCTGGTGGCGCTGTTCCTCGCACCGTATCTGCGGAAATTCGGCCAGTTCACGATTCCCGACTTCCTCGGCGCCCGTTACGGCGGCAACATCGCGCGTTCGATCGGCGTGTTTGCGGCCATCCTGTGCTCGTTTGTGTATGTCGTAGCGCAGATTTACGGCGTGGGGCTGATCACCAGCCGCTTCACCGGACTGGAGTTCGGCGTCGGGGTGTTTGTCGGTCTCGGCGGCATTCTGGTGTGCTCGTTCCTCGGCGGCATGCGCGCGGTGACCTGGACCCAGGTTGCGCAGTACATCATCCTGATCGTCGCCTACCTGACCCCCGTCATCTGGCTGGGTGTCAAACACACCGGCATCCCGGTGCCGCAGGTCGCCTACGGCCCGGTTCTGGCCAAGGTCGGCGAACTCGAGAAAAAACTCACCGCCGATCCCAAGGAACAGGAAGTCCGCAAGATCTTCAAGGATCGCGCGGACGCAGCCAATGCCGCACTGAAGGATCCGGCCAAGGCTTATGCCGACAACAAGGCCAAACTAGAGCAGAACGTCAACAGCCTGAAAGCGGCCAATGCACCGGCCGACCAGGTCGCTGCCGCTGAAAAGGCGCTGGCGGGTTATGCCAAGGACGTCGATGCCGCAAAAGCGCAGTGGAACAAGGACAAGGGCGGCGCCGCGCGCGCAGCACCGCCGCGCGCACATGCTGATCCCTACCCGGGCAAGGATGAAGCGGCGCGTGACACTGCGCGGCTCAACTTCATCGGCATCGTGTTCTGCATGATGTTCGGCACCGCAGCCCTGCCGCACATCCTGATGCGTTACTACACCACGCCCAGCGTGCGTGAAGCCCGGCGCTCGGTGTTCTGGTCGCTGTTTTTCATCTTCCTGCTCTACTTCACCGCACCCTGCCTCGCAGTGCTGGCCAAGTTCGAGGTGTATACGAACCTGGTCGGCAGCCAGTTCGCTTCACTACCGGCATGGGCGGCGGCGTGGCAGACGGTGGATGCAACACTGCTCAGCATCACCGACGTCAACAAGGACGGCATCGTGCAACTGGCGGAAATCGTCATCGGCGGCGACCTGATCGTGCTGATGACGCCGGAGATCGCCGGACTGCCCTATGTGGTATCGGGGCTGGTGGCGGCCGGCGGCCTGGCCGCGGCGCTGTCCACCGCGGACGGCCTGCTGCTGACCATCGCCAATGCGCTGTCCCACGACGTCTACTACAAGATGATCGACCCTGCCGCCACGACTTCACGTCGTGTCACGGTGTCGAAAATCCTGCTGCTGGTCGTGGCGCTGATCGCCGCCTATGTGACGTCGCTGAAACCGGGCAACATCCTGTTCCTGGTCGGCGCGGCGTTTTCGCTGGCAGCTTCGGCGTTTTTCCCGGCGCTGGTGCTCGGCGTGTTCTGGAAGCGCGCCAACAAGATCGGCGCCATCACCGGTATGCTGGCCGGGCTGGGGGTGTGCTTCTACTACATGAGCACCACCTATCCCTTCCTGCGCGATCTGTTCGGCATCACCAGGCCGATTGCGGAATACATGTGGTTCGGCCTGAACCCGATTTCCGCAGGCATGTTCGGCCTGCCGATCGGCATGGCCACCATCATCGTTGTCAGCCTGCTGACACCGGCACCGAGCAAACAGGTGCAGGATTTCGTGGAGCATGTGCGTTACCCGGTACTCAAGGGCAGCACGTACTCGACGCAGGCCAGCTGACCGGCAGTAACAGTCGCAAGGACAAAGCCCGCTTCGGCGGGCTTTGTTTTTGGGTGACGCCTGCGAAGTCGCATGGGCGGCATGCTAAAATCCGCCCCCTTGGAGAGGTGGATGAGTGGTTTAAGTCGCACGCCTGGAAAGCGTGTTTACGGTGAAAACCGTAACGTGGGTTCGAATCCCACCCTCTCCGCCAGTTAAATCGCAGCCCATCGCGGCGGCTATTTTATTGACCCCATCGGGGGCCGAATCATCCGGTTCACCAACGGCAAGCGGCGCATCATGCCGTCGTACGACAGC
>JAKFUJ010000220.1 GCA_021732805.1 Betaproteobacteria bacterium
CCGT
Source organism: Betaproteobacteria bacterium (assembly GCA_021732805.1). Lineage (GTDB taxonomy): Bacteria > Pseudomonadota > Gammaproteobacteria > Burkholderiales > SG8-41. The sequence continues at coordinate 5 of JAKFUJ010000220.1, forward strand.
GATTACATCGCGACCTGCAGCGACAAAAACCGCTACCGCATTTATCTCAATCCCCAGGGCAAGGTCGCCGCCGAAAAACGCTGAATCCTGCGTTCAGCCGGTGATCGTGTACTGCATGATCACCGTATCCAGCCAGCGCCCGAATTTCAGCCCGACATTGCGCATAGTGCCGACTTCCCGGAACCCCAGTGCGCGATGCAAACCAATCGATGCCGTATTGCCGCTGTCGCCGATGATCGCCACCAGCTCACGATAACCGGCCGCGGCCGATTGCGCGATGACCTGCGCCAGCAGCGCGCGGCCCGCGCCGAGACCGGTCGCGTCCGGGGCGATGTACACCGAGTCTTCCGCAGTATGGCGATAAGCGGTGCGCGAGCGGTAAAGCCCGGCGTAGGCGTAACCGATGACGACTCCGTCATTTTCCGCCGCCAGATACGGCAGCCCTGCAGCCAGTACGGCATCGCGACGACTCAGCATCTCGTCTACGTCCGGCGGAATCTCCTCAAAGGAGCCGGTGCCTTGCAATACGTGGTGCGCATAAATGGCCTGCAACCTGACCATGTCGCCGATTCCCGCCGAACGGACTCTAATGCTCATCAACGCCCTCATCTGACGGGTAACAAACCTGTTTTGACAGATTACACCAGGCGAAGTCTCTGAAGCTGCGCGGGAAAGTCCACACCTCATGCAAGCAAATTGACTCCGGGAAGCGCCTTCATCTACGCTCAGCGGTTCAATATGTGACCTTGCGAGAAATCCCATGTCAAACGCTGCCGCAAACACGGCTCTGTCCTCGGCTGACCGTGCCGCACCACATCTGACCAGTGCATCGGCCCCGTCCGCGCTGCGACTGATGCTGGCACTGGAGGATTTCGAAGCGCCCGCGCGCCGCTACATTCCGCGACCGATCTACGGTTATGTCTCCGGCGGCGTCGAGCGCAACGTGACGCTGAACTGGAATCGTTCGGTATTCGACGACCTCGCGCTGGTGCCGCGCATGCTGGTCGGCGTATCGCAGCGCACGCAGAAAACCGAAATCTTCGGTCGCACCTACGATTCGCCGTTCGGCATCGCGCCGATGGGCGGCACCTCACTGGCTGCGTTCCAGGGCGACCTCGCACTGGCCACAGCCGCCGCATCGCGCAACATACCGATGATCCTCAGCGGTGCATCGCTGACGCCGCTGGAAAAAATACGCAAGGCCGCCCCCAATCACACCTGGTTCCAGGCTTACCTGCCCGGTGACGAGCAGGCGATCACCGAGCTGGTCGAGCGTGTAACCAAGGCCGGTTACGACACGCTGGTGCTGACGGTGGACATCCCCGTTGGTTCGAATCGCGAGAACAACGTGCGCAACGGTTACAACGCGCCGCTGCGCCCCAATCTGCGGCTCGCGCTGCAATGCCTGGCGCGGCCGAGCTGGCTCATCGGCACGGCGTTGCGCACCTACTTTACGCAGGGCATGCCGCATTTCGAGAACATGGGCAAACGCACGCCGCTGGTGTCACGCACCGCCGTGCGCGAACGCGCCGACCGTGACCATCTGAGCTGGACGCATGTGGCGCTGATGCGCAGCCTGTGGCAAGGCAAACTGGTGATCAAGGGCATCCTCGACAAACGCGATGCCGTCATCGCGTGCGAACACGGCTGCGACGGCATCATCGTTTCCAACCACGGTGGCCGCCAGCTCGACTCGGCCACCTCTCCGCTGCGCGTGCTGCCGGGCATCGTTGCCGCAGCCGGCGACATGACGGTGATGATGGACAGCGGCGTGCGTCGCGGCACCGACGTGCTGAAGGCGCTGGCGCTGGGTGCGAAATTCGTATTTGTCGGACGACCGATGCTCTACGCGGCAGCCGTCGCCGGGGAAACCGGCGTGCGCCATGCCATCAAACTGCTGCACGACGAAATCGACCGCGACATGGCCATGCTCGGCACCAATAGCATCTCAGAAGTGACACGTGAAATGCTGATGGATGCGCGCAGCCTCGAAGTTTACGGTCTGCGCTGAGTGGGCCACGAAATTCAAATCGCAATCTGGCGCAGGAACGCTGCGGCGGGGCGTTTTTTTGAGCGTGTAGATGATCAGTATTCCGCAAATCCGTAAAGCCGTGCCGGATTGGCTGCCAGGATGCGATTGCGAATCCCGGGATCGGGTGCCCAGTCCAGCAGCAGATCCAGCAACGTTACGTCATCTGGTGGTGTGGTCCGGCTCGGCAGCGGATGCGGCCAGTTGCTTGCCCACACCAGGCGCTCCGGCGCGTGCTTGACCAGCGCCTTGGCCAGCACGCCGATATCCGGGTAATACGGCGGCCCCGCTACAGACAGCATGTACGCCCCTGAAAGCTTGACCCAACACCGCCCGGTATCAACCAGCCGCAGCAATGTCCGGAATCCGGGATGATCAGGTGTGACCGGTTCCAGAAATTTGCCGACATGTTCAATGACCAGGGGACACTGCAAGCGTTTGAGCAAGCCTTCGCGCTCATGAAACAGCCGGCCATCCATCTGGAACTGGACATGCCAGCCAAGTGCTGCGACGCGTGCCGCCATGTCTTCCAGCATTTCCCAGGGCAACTCAGGTCGATCAAGCATGCGAAAACGCACTCCGCGTATGCCTCCCCGGGTCAGCCTTTCGAGTTCATCATCAGTAACGCTGCCGTCAACCACCGCTATGCCGCGCGCGCAATCACCGAGTTCCGCAATCGCCTCCAGCGTGCAGCGATTATCCCTGCCGTATGCCGTAGGCTGTACAACTACGACACGCTCCAGCCCCAGGCGCTGCTGTAGTTCCCGGTACGCCGATACGGAAGCATCGGGTTCCCGTCTACGCGCATTTCCAGCCAGCGGAAAACGGCGGTCAAAAAAATGCATGTGACAATCGCAGGCGCCACGCGGCGTTTTCAGTAATGGCTTTTCAGTCATGTGCAATCGAAAAACAGGATGCTGGACAGTGCTTTCGACGATACCCCATAATCCTCCGGCGCCATAAAAATTCTAAAGTCGCAGCAGTACTTTACAAGGAGGAATCATGAAACAACTCATGGTATGGCTGATAACGGCCCTGCTGTCCTGTGCCGCTGTTGCTCACGCACAGAACTATCCCTCTAAACCGGTGCGCATCGTGGTCGGTTTCGCGCCCGGCGGCTCGACGGATCTCACGGCGCGCATTTTCGCGCAGGAACTGAACAAGCTGTGGAACAATCAGGTCATCGTGGACAACCGTCCCGGGGCGAGCGGCATGATCGGCGCCGAAGTCGCGGCCAAGGCTGCGCCCGATGGATACACCTGGCTGGTATCACCACAGACCAGTATCGTGGTCGCACCGTTGATTTTCAAAAAAGTTAATTATGATGCGGTCAAGGATTTTGCAACCGTTTCGGTGATCGGCTCCACGCCGCAACTGCTCGTCTTGCATCCTTCACTGCCCGCAAAGAATTTCAGGGAGTTCGCTGCATTCGTCAAAGCCAACGCGAAAAATCTGTCGTTTGGCTCAGGCGGCTTCGGCTCGACACCGCATATGGCGGGCGAATTGTTCAACTCGTCGCTGAAAGTGCGGGTCACACATGTCCCGTATAAAGGCGAAAACCCGGGTGTCGCCGATTTGTTGGGTGGACAGATTCCCTACATGTTCTCGAATTTCCCGGTGGTATTTCCGCACGTCAAATCCGGGAAACTGAAAGCAATGGCCATCACCAGCCCGCAGCGTTCTCCGCTCGCGCCGGAATTTCCGACCGTCGCAGAATCAGGTATACCCGGTTTTGATACCGCGACATGGAGCGGACTTTATCTGCCTTCTGCCACGCCACGCGAGATCGTGCAGCGCGTACATGCCGCCATACACAAAATTCAGACTGAGCCGGAATTCCGGAAACGTATGCTGGAGCAAGGTATAGATCAGAGCAGTGCCGACACACCGGAAAAACATGCGGCTTTCGTCAAGGCCGAATTCACGCGCTGGGGCAAAGTGATCCGTGAGGCTGGCGTCAGGGTCGAATAGCGCCCATCAACGGCAAAACATCGCGGTCGGTTTATGCCGGGAAAGCCACTCCTTCCTGTTCGCAGGAATTGGCGACGTCGCTGACCGTGACCCGGCGCATGTCGCGCACCCAGCGCAGGTCTTCGAAATCCGTGCCGCGATGCATGGTGCAGCGGTTGTCCCACATCACCAGTTCGTGCGGCCGCCAACGATGCGTGTAAACGAACTGCCGTTGCGTAACATGGGCAATCAGTTCATCAATCAACGCGCGACCCTCGCTGTCGGGCATGCCCCAGATGCGCCCGGCGTGCGAAGCGACATACAGTGACTTGCGTCCGTTCTGCGGGATCGTGCGCACCAGCACCTGCGGCACCGGCGGCAGTCGCTGCTGTTCTTCCTCGGTAAATTCGGAAAAACCGCTGCGCCGGCGTGAAGTCGCAATCCAGTGTTCAACGACCAGCCCCTGCAATTTGCGTTTGGCGGCCTCCGTCAGCGCGTCATAGGCAGCGCGCTGATCGGCAAATTGAGTATGGCCGCCGATGGGCGCCACCGTTTCCGCATACAACAGCGAGCAAATACTCGGCAGCCGTTTGAACGAACTGTCGGTGTGCCACAGTTTGTTGCCGGCCTTGTACATGCGCTGGCGGCTGGTCTCCCCCCAGATCTTGCCCTCTGCCGACAAGTTTGAAATATCCGCAAACGCCCCGCTGAATCGCATGGGCGTCGCTTTCGGATCCAGCGTGCGATCGCGTTCGATGGGACCGAAATGGGCGGAAAACGCCAGTTGCTGATCCTGGGTCAGTTGCTGCTGCGGAAATATCAGCACGGCGTATTTCCAGAACGCCGCCTTGATCGCTGACAGATCGTCGTCCGCCAGCGGCTTCGACAAATCAACATCGCCGACTTCGGCCGCAAAATCCGGCATGACAGGGAACAGGGTGATGGCCATGTACTCAGCTCCGTTTGCTATTCGCTTGAGAAGCGTATTATCGGTTTGTTTACTCGCGCGACAACCTGAAATTCTGGATGCTGGACCGAACCGCACACTTCACAGCCTGAATACAACCCATGACCGCCCTCCATACCGCTGTTGCAGCGCAAGAAAAACTGCTCGCATCCATGCCCTACACGCTGGACAGCGGCGAAAAACTAGTCAACGAAACTTTCGGCCCGAACAACACCCAGCGCCGTTCCAGCGGCACCATCGACTGGCGCGACATCGCCATTCATAACGGCCGCATGCAGGCGGAGCCGTTTACGCTGGATCGCAACGGTTTCATGTTCACCACGCATTACACCGCGATCAGGGATTTTCATGATGCGGAAGAACTGAAATCGGTTTATTACGCCGAAGTCGCAGCGCTGATACAGCAACACTCCGGCGCCAAACGCGTCGTGGTGTTTGATCACACGCTGCGCTCCGGCGACGAAAGCGAACGTGTCGCCAAATTGCTGCGCGAGCCGGTGCTGTGGGCGCACAACGACTATACCGAATGGTCCGGGCCGCAACGCGTGCGCGACCTGCTGCCGGACGAAGCGGAAGCGTTGCTGAAAAACCGCTTCGCCATCATCCAGGTGTGGCGCGCCACCCATCAGCCGATCCAGTCCAATCCGCTGGCGATCGCCGATGCGACCAGCGTGCCCTTCGATGACATGATGATCGCCGAGCGCCGCTATCCGACGCGCATCGGCCAGACCTACCGCCTGCGCTACGGCGCCGGGCACCGCTGGTTTTATTTTCCGCTGATGCGCCGCGAAGAGGCGCTGGTGTTCAAGGTGTTCGATTCCGCGACCGACGGTCGCGCGCGTTTTACCGCGCACACTTCATTCGAAGATCCGACGACGACGTCCGGCGCCCCGCCGCGGCAGAGCATCGAGGCGCGGGCGCTGGTATTTTTCTGAACCGGAGGATTCATGGCCAAGGCTTACTGGGTGGTGTGTTACCGGGCAATCCACGACACGGAAGCGTTCAAGCGGTATGCCGCCGTGGCGCCGGCTGCCGTGCAGGCGAATGGCGGCCGTTTTCTGGTACGCGGCATGGCGGCGAAGGTGTACGAAGCCGGCATCGAGCAGCGCGTGGTGGTCATCGAATTCGACAGCCTGGCGCAGGCTCTCGCTGCGCATGACACGCCGGCATATCAGGCTGCCCTGAAAGAACTCGCCGGTGGCGCTGTCGAACGTGACCTGCGCATCGTCGAGGGCCTCGCCTGACGGCGGCCGTGATTACGTCAGGCCCTGTCAACCATTACATCAGGGTCCGCAACCCGCGGCACACTTGCCCTGGCCATCGAATTCCATGGTGCGCCCGCTGATGGCGAGGTGAGCCGCCGGCTTCAGCTGCTTGATCAGCGCTGCGGTGCGCGAAGCTGGCCGCAACGTTCCACCTTCGGTCACCGGCTCGTTGGGATGCGTGAGGATCACCGACGCGGGTCGCACCAACTCGTTCATGGAATGCGCGCCGGAAACGAAAATTCCCGGGTTCGATCCGAGATTGAGTACGGCAAGATTGGCCTTGTGAAATTCGTTGATGACTGTTTTCATCTCGGAATGGATGCCGGTGTCACCCGACAGGTAGGCGGTCAGCCCGTTGCTGAACTTGACGACAAAGCCGGTTGCAGGCCCGTACTCAAGGACGGCGCCATCCACCTTCAGCGCCGCACGCTGCGCTTCAGACAACAGCGCCGGCGGGGCGTTGTTGACGTGAGAGGCATACACGATCGTGATTTCCACGCCCTTGGGCGCATCAACCGTCTTCGCGACAAAAACGCCGCCGAGATCGGTCTGCGAGGCGCAGACCGTGGCAACCGGCACAGTGGTGGCGCCGCCGCTTTGCGGGCAGAAACCGATCGGCTTGCCGCCGCCGCGGATACCCTGAACCTTGTTGCCGACAAACCCGCTCATGGCGCGGGTCATCACCAGCGCGGCATTTTTCGCCGCTGCGACTTCGGCGGTCGTTGAATTCGGCGCCGGCACCCGTTCCGAGTTCGCGCACGTGCCGGCGCCCGGCGCCTTCAGCTTCATGTCGCCGACGTGATCGCCATGCATGTGGGTCAGCAGCACGAGGTGAATGGCGCCCAGCCGCGGATCATCGCCGCCGGTGACGTTGTGCGCCGGGTCATAGAGCAAACGGACGCCGGTCGGGTCCTCGAAAACAATGGCGCGATCGTTCGCGCACAGTTCGCCGGGATGAGAACCGACCGGCGTAATTTTCACGTTCTGCGCCAGTACGGGCGCAGCGGCGAGCAGACTGGCAACAGCAACGAGCGTGCAGCAGGCGGTGGTAATTCTCATGACTCCTCCCGGGAATGGCGCAGTGGTTTGATGCAGCGGCGGCTACGTTACCGCGCCGCGCAGCGGAATGCCACTGTCACGCGTCAGCAGTTCTGATGCAGTGCATCACCCGGGTTGCCGGAAGTTCAGCCGTGTACCAGTGCCAGCAGCGATGCGCCGTATCGCTCGAGTTTTTTGGCGCCGATGCCGCTGATCCCGCCCAGCGCATCGATGTCGGCGGGCCGCACCGCGGCGATCTCCGCCAGCGTGCGGTCATGGAAGATGACAAAGGCCGGCACGCCCTGCACGCGTGCCTGTTCCATGCGCCAGTTTTTCAGTTGGTCGAGCAAACCAGCATCGGCTGGCGGCAGCACAGCCCCCGCAGCACCGCGCCGTGATTTTGCGGCTTTGGCCTTGCGCGGCAGCACGCTGCGCATGCAGACCTGCTGTTCACCCTTCAGCACCGGGCGGCTGGTCTCGGTCAGACACAAAGCGCCATAGGCGTCGTGATCAGGCCGTGCGTAACCCAACGCAACCAGTTGGCGAAACACATTGCGCCACGCCGCTTCGTCGAGATCGGCGCCGATGCCGAACACATTGAGCTGGTCATGACCCCATTGCGTCACGCGGTCGGTGACGCGGCCACGCAACACGTCAATCAGGTGTACTGCGCCGAAACGCTGGCCGGTGCGGTAAATGCACGACAGCGCCTTGCGCGCAGCGTCCGTGGCATCCCAGGTCTGCGGCGGTTCAAGACAATTGTCGCAGTTGCCGCAGGACGCACCGGACTCGCCGAAATAGTCGAGCAGGCGCACGCGGCGGCAACCCGCGGTTTCACACAAACCGAGCAGGGCTTCAAGTTTGGTCACCGACACCCGGCGATACTCCTCGCTGCCCTCCGACTGGTCGATCATGCGCCGCTGCTGCACCACGTCACCGAGACCGTAAGCCATCCACGCATCGGCCGGCGCGCCGTCACGACCGGCGCGACCGGTCTCCTGGTAATAACCTTCGATGCTTTTCGGCAGGTCAAGATGGGCGACAAAACGCACATCGGGTTTGTCGATGCCCATGCCGAAGGCGATGGTGGCCACGACCACGATGCCTTCCTCGCGCTGAAACCGGTTCTGGTTTTCCGCGCGAGCTGCGCTGTCCATGCCGGCATGATAGGGAATCGCGCGCACGCCGTGCGACACCAGCCACGCCGCAGTCTCGTCGACTTTTTTACGCGACAGGCAATACACGATACCGGCATCACCGGCGTGATCCTGACGGATGAAGCTCAGCAACTGCGCTCGCGCTTCCTGCTTGTCGACGATGGTGTAGCGGATGTTGGGCCGGTCGAAACTGGAAATGAACACACGCGCATCATCCAGCGCCAGGCGGCGGATGATTTCGACACGGGTCTGCGGATCGGCGGTGGCGGTCAGCGCGATGCGCGGCACATCGGGAAAACGCTCATGCAGTATCGACAACTGCAGATATTCCGGACGGAAATCATGTCCCCACTGCGATACGCAGTGCGCTTCGTCGATGGCGAACAGCGCGAGTTTCGATTCCGCAAGGCATTCCAGCATGCGCGGCATCACCAGCCGCTCCGGCGCCACATAAAGCAGATCGAGTTCGCCGTTGCGCAGGGCTTTTTCGCAGGCATTGGCCGCGCGGCCGTCGAGCGTGGAATTGAGAAAAGCCGCGCGCACGCCGAGTTGCTGCAAGGCCGCGACCTGGTCCTGCATCAGCGCAATCAGCGGCGACACCACCAGGGCAGTGCCCTCGCGCAGCAATGCCGGCAACTGGTAACACAGCGATTTGCCGCCGCCCGTGGGCATCAGTACCAGTGCATCACCACCACCGGCAACATGCTCGACGATGTCCTGCTGCGCGCCACGGAATGCCGGATGGCCGAATATGGTGCTGAGCAGTTGCAGCGGGCGTTGTTCGTGATTCATGGAGCAGCGTGAAAGCCCGGATGCGGTGGTCGCGCGGACCATATCGCACTGCCGGAAATTGAAAAATTTCCTTTAAAATCAATTACTTATGATAATTGACTGATTCAAGCGCTGCGCCGGGCACGTCCGCCGAGTTTGCGCAGCTCCTGATGCAGCGCGTCGCTGATCATGATGCCGCCGGCCCGCGCCTTGATCGTTGCCATTTGCCGTCGCGCGCCAGGCAGACGCACGCCATCATCGACCAGCATGTGGCTGACCATGTCTTCAATGCGCGCGTAATACGTATCTGCGCCCGCCAATGCCTGCGGATTGATGGCGATCAGCGCGTGGCCGATGCGCGGTTTGTTGCCGGGTTCGAAGTACGAATCGTTTTCGTGGCTCAGCGCCGCGCCGGTCAATGCCACACACAGCGCTTCCACCATCAATGCCAGCGCAGTACCCTTGACGCCGCCGATGGCGGTCAGGCTGCCGGTCAATGCCGCCTGCGCACTGGTGGTCGGATTGCCGTCACGATCGACCGCCCAGCCCAGCGGAATCGGTTTGTCTTCCTTGGCCATCAGCATGATCTTGCCGCGGGTGACTTCGGTCAGCGACAGGTCAACCACAATGGGTGCGGCGTTTTTACGCGGAAAAATTGCTGCAACCGGATTGGTGCCGAAAAACGCTTTTTTGCCGCCCCAGGCATTGATCGCCGCGGGTGAATTGGTCAGCGCGATGCCGGCCATGCCCGCCGCGGCAATCGGCGCGAGGTGATAAGCAGCCGCGCCAAAATGATGACTGTTGGTGACACCGGCAAACGCGATGCCGTAACGCTGCGCGCGTTTGATGGCTTCCTTGACAGCCAGCGCGGCAGCCGGAAACGCCAGCCCGCCGCCGGCATTGATCAAACAGGTGGCGCCGGTCTTGCGAACCAGTTTTGGCCTGGCTTTGCCGTCAGCACGACCCTCGCGCAGATGTTGTGCATAAAGCGCGACCCGCGACAATCCGTGGCCGGACAGGCCTTCGGCTTCGGCGATCACCAGCGCCTGCGCCGTGGTCACCGCCATCGTTTTTGAGGCCCCGGCGCGTTTCAGCGCACGCGAAGCGAGATCCGTGAGTTCCTCGACCGCGAGTATCGGCATCAGACCAGACCCTCAATCCAGCCGGGTGTTCGAAGCCTTGGCCACCTCGGCCCACTTGTCGTTTTCCACCTTCACAAAAGCCGCGAACTCGGCAGGCGTGTTGCCGCCCGGTTCCGCGCCGGACGCGATAATGCGCTTCGACACATCCGGCGATTTCACCGCCGCAACCCAGGCTTGATACAGCTTCTCCAGCACAGGAGCAGGCGTTTTGCTCGGCGCAAACAGGCCATTCCACTGAATCGCCAAATGACCGGGCACGCCGGCTTCAATCATCGTCGGCACCTGCGGGGCCAGCGCCGAACGCTTCTCCGCGGCGACACCCAGACCGCGCAACTTGCCGTCCTCGAAATGACGCGCGGCCACCGGCAGCACGACGAATGCCGCCTGCGCTTCACCCGTGAGCACGGCTACGGATTGCGGTGCGGCGCCCTTGTACGGCAGATGGGTAATGCGTATCCCTGTTTTAAGCCGCAGCAGTTCCATCGACATATGTGCCATGGTGCCGGCACCGGATGATGCATAGTCCAGCACATTCGGTTTGGCTTTGGCCAGCGCAACAAATTCCTTCACGCTCTTCACCGGCAAGGAAGGATGCACCACCAGGGAAAACGGGTACTGCGAAGCCATGGAAATGGCAACCAGATCGCGGCCCGGATCGTAGGTCATCTTGCTGAACACCGCGGGACTGATCGACAGCGAGGAATTGCCGAACAGCAGGGTATAACCGTCGGCCGGCGCCTTGGCCACGATATCAGCAGCGATATTGCCGCTGGCCCCGGCACGGTTGTCGATGACAACCTGCTGGCCCAGCCCATCGGCGAATTTCTGCCCGATGATACGGGCGATGGTGTCACTGCCGCCGCCGGGGGGGAACGGCAACATCATGCGCACCGCGCGCGCGGGAAAGTTCTGTGCGGCAATCTGACCAGAAACTGTCAGCAGTCCGCCCATCGCCAGGACCGCAACAACGCATTTCTGCAAAACACTGGTCATTTGGTGTTTCATGAAACTCCTCCTCGATGGCTGTTTTTAGTGGCGGAAACGCGGAGTGTCCTCTGATGAATGCCGGAAATCAACCAACGGGACGATCTGCTCAGGTTGTGGTCAGGCGTCCGCGGTCAGCAATGATTGCCCCGGCTTGACGCGGGTGAAATGCACCGGCCGGGTTTCGCTGGCAAAACGTCCACCCTGCCAGCTGACGCAGGTGTAGCGCGAATTCTCCAGATCGCGCACCTCGGGGAAATCGGCGCGGAAATGCGAGCCGCGCGAATCTTCGCGCGCCATCGCGGCAAAACGGATCGACTTCGACACCAGCACCAGGTTCTTCAGGTTCATCCAGTCGTGCCAGGTCAGGTTGTAGGCCAGATTGGCGCCATCGACACCGCTGGCATCCAGCCGGGCATCGAGTTCGTCGAGCAATCCCGAAGCACGGTTCAGTGAATTGGCGTCGCGCACAATGCCGACGTCGTCCCACATCACGTTATAAAGTTCCTCGCGAATCGCATTGATGTCGCCACCCTTGCGCGTCAGCGGGGCGCGGCAGCGCGCGATTGCGGCGTCGATGGCCTCCTGATCCGGCAGCCGGAATTCACCGTTCGCCTTGACCCAGCCCGGCATCACATCGCCGGCGATACCGCCGAACACCGTGGAATTGGCCACGCCATTGCCGCCGAGGCGGTTGGCGCCGTGTACGCCGCCGGAATCCTCACCAGCGACAAACAGACCGGGCAGATCGGTGGTGCAGTCGGTTTTGAACACCACGCCACCCATCATGTAATGCGCGGTGGGCACCACATCGACCAGTCCGCTGACCAGGTCGAACCCGCAGTCGGCGCAGCGTTCGACCATGCCCTTGAATTCCTTGCGCACCATCACCGGATCGAGGTGTTTCATGGTGATGTACAGGCCGCCGTGTTTGTTGACCCGACCGGCGCGCATCTCTTCATACATACCGCGGCTGACAATGTCGCGCGTCGCACGTTCATTGCGCGGATCATAGTTGTGCATGAAGCGCTCTTCGGCGCCGTTCAGCAGATAACCGCCGGCGCCGCGCAAACCTTCCTCGATGATGGTGCCGGTAATGCGGGTGTCGGAACCGGCGATCAGGCCGGTCGGATGGAACTGCACCATTTCCATGTCGCGCAGCATCAGTCCGCCGCGCAGCGCCATCGCCATGCCGTCGCAGCTCTTGTCGCCGCTGGGCGTGTGGAATTTGTACATGGTCGGCCCGCCGCCGGTGGCCAGCAACACCGCTTGCGCCTGTACAAACACGAATTCACCCGTTCGCATGTCGATCATCAGCACGCCGGCAATCGCGTCACCGGTTTTGTTTTTGATGAATTCGACAGCGCGATGTTCTTCGAGGCGGTGGATGCCGCGCGCCCACACCTGCTCGGCGAGGCGGTTGATGATTTCAATGCCAGTCAGGTCACCCTTGTGTACGGTGCGGTCAAAGGTCTGCCCGGCGAAGGCCTTCTGGTGGATGCTGCCGTCGGGGTTGCGGTCAAAAAAACAGCCAAGCTCGTTTTCAAGTTCGTGGATGCGCTCGACCGCTGTTTCCACAAGCGTCCATGCCAGATCCTGGTCGGGCAGCCATTTGCCGCCTTCGATGGTGTCCATGAAATGGCGCTCGACGGAGTCACCCGCGGCCAATGCCACGTTGTAGCCGCCCTGCACCATGCGTGTGCAGCCGGTTTTGCCGAGTAAACCTTTCACGGCAACGGTGATCGACAGTTCAGGATTGTGCTGATGCGCGTGCAACGCAGCGAACAGGCCGGCGCCGCCGGAGCCGAGGATCAGGATGTCTGTTTTGATGGTTTGCATAAGATCAAAAGCCTTGCCACAGAGGACACAGAACACAGAGCAACTGCGTTAACAGTCAAGCATTCTGTGAGTGTTTCCAAGGTTGATTAGACCTGATCATGGCATTGAGGATGACAAGCATTTTGCGCATGCAAGCGGTGATGGCCACATAGTGATGTTTACCGGCGTGTACAAGTCGTTGATAAAGGGCGCGGATGACGGGGTTGTGCTGGATGGCCGAAATCGCCGGCATATACAAGGCGGCCCGTACGGCGGCTCTGCCGCCGCTGATGTGGCGCTCGCCACGCTGGCTACCCGAGTCTCTGGCAAACGGGGCAAGCCCCGCCAGAGCGCCGATCTGTTTGCCGCTCAGGCTGCCCAGTTCCGGGAGGGTGATGAGCAGGCATCGGGCGGTGTTTTGGCCGATACCGGTGAAACTCTGCAGCAGATTCGCCCGGGACTGGTCGATGGGGGTGGATTGCAGCCAGGAGTCGATTTCATGATCCAGCGCACCCAGGCGCTTTTCCAGAAAAGCGATGGTGGCTTCGATATCCTTGCGCACCTTCTTGGCGGTGGCGGTGGCCAGCCGGTTTTTCTCCGCCACCCGCATGCCCATGAGCTGCGTGCGGCGGGCAAGCATCTCGGCGGCAACTTGGCGCTGCGCATCGGGGAGCGCACGCACCGGCGGCTTGATGCGCTGGGCAAACAGGGCAAGCACCTGAGCATCCAGCGCATCGGTCTTGGCCAGCTTGCCCATCGCCCTGGCGAAATCACGCACTTGGCGCGGGTTCACCACCGCACAGGCCAAACCGGCGCCCGCCAGCGCCGCCGCCGCCATGCGCCAGAACACATTGGTGGCCTCCATCACCACCAACACCGTTGCGCCCAACGGCTTGAGGCGTTCGACAAGCGCCATACAACCAGCCTGATCGTTGGCAACCCGCCATTGTTGCCCCTCGGGCAGCAGGTGCACATCCAGGGTATTTTTGGATACATCAATTCCAATAAAACTCGTAGACTCTCTCATCGCTTCACTCCATCCAATCTTGCAAAAATTCGGGCTCGTGCCCAGGCAACTGCTCGGATTAAAGCAAAACAGGAA